>JAZSBU010000063.1:0-3056 GCA_045602565.1 Eubacteriales bacterium
TTTTATTGATAATAAAGGGATTATATCACATCTTAAATAAATTTGTCAATATATTAAATAATATTATTTATTATATATATTAAAGTTTGTTTCTTTGGATCTTGCCGCTGATGGTCTTGGGCAGTTCGTCCTTAAAGACCACCACGCGGGGATATTTATAGGGCGCGGTATGGGACTTGACATAGTTCTGGATCTCTTTTTTGAGTTCCTCGGTGCCTTCGGTACCGGGGGTCAGAACGATGCTCGCCTTGACCACCTGCCCGCGGATCTCGTCGGGAGCAGCGGAGACACCGCATTCCAGAACATAGGGGAGCTCCATGATGGCGCTTTCGATCTCAAAGGGTCCGATGCGATAGCCGGAGGACTTGATGACATCGTCGATGCGGCTGACGTACCAGAAATAGCCGTCTTCATCCCGCCAGGCGGTATCGCCGGTATGGAAGAGTCCGTCGTGCCAAGCGGCATCGGTCTTTTCCTGATCGCGATAGTATTGACGGAATAAGCCGCAGGGGACCTTTTTATCGGTGTGGATGACGATCTCGCCCACCTCACCGTCGGGGACAGGGTTGCCGTCCGGATCGACGACATCCACATCGAATTGGGGAGAAGCCTTACCCATCGAACCGATCTTGGGGGTAGTGCCGTAGAGGTTGCCGATCGCCAGCGTGGTTTCGGTCTGACCGAAGCCTTCCATGATCTCGAGACCTGTAGCATCCAGGAATTGCTTGAATACTTCTGGGTTCAACGCTTCGCCGGCGGTGGTCATATGATGGATGGAAGAGAGATCGTATTTGGAAAGATCGCTCTTGACCAAAAGGCGGAGCATGGTCGGCGGCGCGCAGAAGGTGGTGATGTTGTATTTGGCGAACATCGGCAGGATCTCATCGGCATCGAACCGATCGAAATCATAGACAAAGACTGCCCCTTCGCAGAGCCATTGGCCATAGAGTTTACCCCAAAGGGATTTACCCCAGCCGGTATCGGAGATGGTCAGATGCAAGCCGTCCCGCTCGCAGCAATGCCAATACTTGGCGGTAACGAAATGGCCAAGGCCGTAGGTATGGCTATGGGCCGCCATCTTGGGATTGCCGGTGGTGCCGGAGGTGAAGAACATCAAAGCGATCTCATCGCCGCCGGGGGTCTCCTCGGTGCGCTCGAATTTGCCCGAAAAACGTTGGTATTCGGTATTAAAATCGTGCCAGCCCTCCTTGGGGTTGCCCACAATGATCAGCTGCTCCACGCTTTCGCAGTTTTTGGCGGCGGCCTCGGCGATATCCGCCGTATCACCGTCGGAGGTGCAGATCAGCGCCTTGACACCGGCGGCATTGAAGCGATATTCAAAATCGTGCTGTTTGAGCTGATTGGTGGCGGGGATGGCGATGGCGCCCAGCTTATGCAGCGCGATCATCGCAAACCAGAATTGATAGTGCCGTTTTAAGACCAGCATGACGCGGTCGCCCTTTTGGATGCCCAAGGAAGCAAAATAGTTGGCGCATTGGTTGGAGGCGCGCTTGATATCCTTAAAGGTGAAGCGGCGTTCGGTCTTATGGACATCCAAATGCAACATCGCCATCTTATCGGGGTATTTTTCGGCGATCTCATCCACAATGTCGAAACCGAAGTTGAACTTCTCGGTATTGACAAAATCGATTTTTTGCAATCTACCCTTATCGTCCTCTTCGGTCCGAACAAACTTTTCGCAGATGAGCTGCTCGGAGCGGCGGGCGGTGACAATGCTCTTGCGTACCGTGGTCTCCTTGGTCTCTTCTCCGGGCAGAACCACCGCCAAAAAGGAGCAGGGCGCTCCGTCCACCGCGATCATCCCGTGGGGGGTGGAGGAATTATAGTAGATACTGTCGCCCTCGGTCAAAACCTCGGTATTTTCGCCGACCTGCACCTTTAAGGAACCCGAAAGGATCAGGTCGAATTCCTGACCGCTGTGGGTGGTGAGGTGGATGGGTTTATTCTGCTGAGCGGGATCGTAGTCGTATTTAACGAAATAGGGCTCGGCGATCTTATCGCGGAACATCGGTGCTAAATTGCGGATGTCGATGCCGTCCTCCTGCGCGGTGGTCTGGCCGTGCCCCTTGCGGGTGACGGTATAGCCGGAAAGGCGGGCGGAATGACCCTCCAAAAGCTGGGTCAGTTCCAGATCAAACGCCAACGCGCATTTATGAATAAAGGTAAAGGGAATATCTGCCTGCGCGTTCTCGTAAATCAAATATTGCTCTCGGGATACTTCGGTCTTTTGAGCCATCTCGCCCACAGACCAACCCATAATATCCCGCATCTCCTTAATACGTGCGGCGATCTCCGATAAGCGAAGCATAGAAGTGTTGGTTTCCATTTTCTTGTTCTCCTTTACTAAATGATTTGAAAAATAAAAAACTCGTCTCAAAGAAATTCTTTGAGACGAGTTTGAATTAACAATACCCGCGGTACCACTCAAATTGCATCCAAAGGATGCCACTCAGGCTCCATCAAGCCGTATGCATTCACGCAGCATTCACGAAAGGTGCCTACTCATCGCCTTTGGAGGCGGTTTTGGGGCCTTCAGCTCGGAAGGGATGGGAACTTCGGTCGCCTTTTATCGGGATCACACCACCCCCGACTCTCTGGGAAAACGCTTGCCGATTCCGTCTTCGTCATCGCTTTTATATTATGAAGTTTGAAAAAATTTTAGCACCGCAAAACGCATTTGTCAATACTTTTTTTGAAAAAATATGTGCAGTTTTTATTTGAGAGCGTTCGATTACTTTTTCAAGCCTAATTGCTCGATGGAATCTTCTCTCATTTTATACTTGAGGATCTTACCTGCGGCGTTCATCGGGAAGGTCTTGGTGAAGATGAAATAGCGGGGGACCTTATGCATCGCCATATGGGAGGCACCGTAGGCGCGCATCTCTTCTTCGGAGGAGTCCTCCCCTTCGTGCAGAATGATCCAGGCGCAACATTCTTCGCCGTAGCGTTGGTCGGGCACACCCACCACCTGCACATCGCGGACTTTCTTATGGGTGAGATAAAACTCTTCGATCTCGCGGGGATAAAGGTTTTCG
>JAZSBU010000064.1:0-4516 GCA_045602565.1 Eubacteriales bacterium
AAAAAATCAAGTGTTTTTTTTAGTTTTTTAAAAAAGATACGCAGCCCACCCTTTGGCAGGCTGCGTATCATAATATTAAATAGAAATTATATCGCTCATACCATAAAGATCCATCGGAAATTCTTTATTCATTGCCAATGCTTCATGAAGGTCAAAATCAACCAATACATCATTCTTTATGCCAACAACACGGTTGCTCTTCCCCGCTGCAAGAAGTTCGACAGCTAAATTACCATATTGGCTTGCAAGAACACGATCACGCGAGGTGGGTGATCCTCCGCGTTGTACATGCCCTAAAATCGTGGCACGAGTAACAATGCCGGTAGTATCTTGAATATATCGAGATAATTCCTCCGCATGGCCCACCCCTTCGGCAACAATGACGATGAAGTTCGTTTTGCCATGTCTGCGGCCATCTTCAATCTTTTTAATTACATCTACGACAGAGCAAGGAATTTCAGGAACCATAACAAAGGTTGCGCCTGTAGCAATCCCTGCATGTAAAGCAACATACCCCGCATGTCTGCCCATTACTTCCACAACCGAGCAACGTTCATGCGATCTCATTGTGTCGCGAATACGGTCGACCATATCAACCACGCAATTAATGCAGGTGTCAAATCCGATCGTATAATCGGTGGAAGAGATGTCGTTATCAATGGTGGCGGGTATGCCAACACAAGGAATTCCATTTGCTGAAAGAGATCCTGCACCGCGGAAAGAACCGTCGCCACCGATCACCACCAAGCCTTCAATTCCGATCTCGTGGCAGACATCAATGGCTTTTTGCAAGCCTTCTTCTGTACAAAATTCTTTGCTGCGCGCTGAAAACAATGTTGTTCCGCCGGCCTGAAGAATATTTGAAACATCACGCACTGTCATTGGCATAATATCGCCTGCAATCAAACCGGCATAGCCCCTTCTGATACCAACCACTTCGATATCCCTTGCGTGCGCTGCACGGACAACTGCGCGTATAGCTGCGTTCATACCGGGGGCGTCACCGCCGCTGGTAAGAACACCTATTTTTTTAACCTTTGATTCCATTTCATTACCTCATAATTTACTTTAAGAGAAATTATACACTATTGATTTTTAAAAATCAACGCTATTTTATTACAATATTCGCTTCATTTAGTATGGTTTTTAATCTTTTCAGAAGTTGATCGTTGATATCAACACCAAAGCGATTCAAAGTGGAGACGCTTTTTTGTGTGTCGGCAAAATATAGAATACACTCATACACGCCGGAATATACCGAAAGAATCTCAATTACCTGCTCATATTGAGGAGAATCTTTTGACGGAAGTTTCAAATATAAACGACGTGTCTTTTCCGTTAATTCTTTTTGGCTCGGATATCGAATTTCTTCGATCAAAAGTTTTGTTCCGCGGGTTTCATCTTTTTGAATTTTGCCGCGGATAAAAACCATACTGTTCTTGCTCAGTCCGTTCCTAAAACGAGCATAGATTTTTGGAAATAAGATGCCTTCCATAGTTCCGGAAATATCCGAAAGAGTTAAATACCCCATTTCGGAGCCGGATTTGGTCTTGACAGATTTATAGTTATCAATTTGAGCAAAGACCCACACCTGTTCCCCATCGTTCATATTATCCGACAAGAGATTTCTAAAAGCAGCAATATCTTTGCGCTGATAGATATGTCGATACGGTTCAAAGGGATTATCGGAAAGATGAATTCCCATCAATTCTTTTTCAAACGAAAGTTTAATTGATTTTTCATATTCTTTCTGGGGATCTTTAAAATAACGAGAACCCATATCGCTTGGCTCAGATAACATTGAAAACAAACCGATCTGACCCTCTATCTGCTCTTTTTTATCAGCAACAATGCTGTTCAAGAGGGGCTCTTGGATCATTGCCAAATGCCGTCTGCTATAGTTAAAACAGTCAAAAACACCGCATTTGATCATACTGTCGATGGCGCGAGAGTTGATATCTTTATCCGAAATTCTGGAGCAAAAATCGACAAAATCTTTGTATTCCCCATTGCACTCCCGCTCGGTTACAATATCATGAACCATTTTAACGCCCACATTTTTAATGGCAAGCAAGCCAAAAACGATGCCATCCTCCGTTGCTTGAAATCTGGAATGGCTTTTATTGATATGCGGCGGCAAGATGTTGATATTTAACCGTCGACATTCTTCGATATATTCCGCCGTTTTTTCGGTGGAGCCAATTACACTCGTCATCAATGCTGCTAAATATTGTTTTTGATAATGCGTTTTTAAATAGGCAGTTTGATAGGCGACTTTGGCGTAGCAGGTTGCGTGGGATTTATTGAATGCATACTTTGCAAAATCGATCATTTGATCGAAAATTTTATTTGCAACTTCCTTTTTGATCCCATTTCTGAGAGCACCGGGAACCAAAACATTCCCCTCTTCGTCGACCGAACCGTGCAAAAAGATTTCACGTTCGTGCTCCATAACATCGCTTTTCTTCTTGCTCATCGCTCGACGCACTAAGTCTGCCCGCGCATAGGAATACCCTGCAAGTGAACGAACAATTTGCATTACTTGTTCTTGATAAACAATGCACCCATAGGTAACCTTTAAAATCGGCTCTAACTCCGGAGTTAAATATTTGATCTTTTCCGGATTATTCTTATTGGCAATATAAGTCGGAATAGAATCCATCGGGCCCGGACGGTACAAAGAAATGACGGCAATGATATCCTCAAATTCAGAGGGCTTTAACCGCATGAGAACCTGGCGCATACCGGGGCTTTCCATCTGAAAGATACCGCTGGTATTTCCGCTTGCTAAGGTCTTAAATGTAGCAGCGTCATTTAAAGGAATATCATCAATTTTAAAGTCGGGTTCCGTTTGTGAGATCAGTTTTTCAGTATCCCGAATGATGGTTAAATTTCTCAAGCCGAGAAAGTCCATCTTTAATAATCCAAGTTCTTCCAAGGTTGTCATGGAGAACTGGGTCACAGATGCATCACCGTTCACAGCAATGGGAACAAAATCGCTGACTTCTTTTTCTGTGATGACAACGCCCGCTGCGTGGGTGGAGTTATGACGAGGGAAACCCTCTAATCGCAATGCTTGATCTAATAACTTACGGACAGACTGGTTGGTCTCGTATAATTCTTTCAGTGTAGGAACATCGCTGATTGCCTCTTTTAAGGTGATACCGAGTCGAAACGGAATCATTTTAGCGACCGCATCCACTTCACCATAAGGCATCCCCATTGCACGACCGACATCCCGAACCACCTGCTTTGCAGCCATTGTTCCAAAAGTGACAATTTGAGCCACATTATTAACGCCGTATTTTTCAACAACATAATCAATGACTTCGCCGCGGCGCTCATAACAAAAATCAATATCGATATCCGGCATGGTCACACGCTCCGGGTTCAAAAACCGTTCAAACAAAAGATCATATTCGATTGGATCAATATCCGTAATATGAAGGCAATATGCAACCAAAGAGCCTGCCGCTGAGCCTCTTCCGGGCCCTACAGGAATGTGATTGTTTTTAGCATAGGAAATAAAGTCGCTGACGATTAAAAAATAGTCCACATACCCCATGTTGAAGATGGTTTCAAGCTCATAATTCAACCGATTTTCCAATTGCTCGTTAATAGAATTATAGCGATCGGAAAGCCCTTTATAGCAAAGTTTTTTCAGATATTCATAACTATCATTTTCGCCATCGGGGAGCTGGAATTTTGGTAAATGAAATTCACCAAATTCAAAATCATAATTACATTTATCTGCAATCTTAAGTGTATTTTGAACAGCGTCCGGATAATGCTCGAATAAATGAGCCATCTCTTCCCCGCTTTTAAGGTAAAACTCATCAGTGTCAAATCCGGGTGCATCTTCGTCGTTTAACGTTTTATTCATCTGGATACACATCAGTACTTTTTGGGTATAGGAATCCTCTTTGTTGATATAATGTGCATCATTGGTGGCAACCATCGGAATTCCGGTCTCTTGGTGAATTTTTGAGAGCCCCGGTATGATCACCGCATCTTCTTTGTATCCGTGATTTTGCAATTCGAGGTAGTAATCTTCTCCAAAAATAGATTTATAGCGTAACGCTTCCTTTTTGGCACCATCATAGTCGTTATTTAATAATTTCTGCTGGACAGAACCGGCAATACATCCCGAAAGGCAGATCAATCCCTCGCTATATTCTTCTAAAAGTTCAAAGTCTGCGCGCGGTTTAAAGTAAAAACCTTCGGTAAATCCACGGGATACGATCTTTATAAGATTGTGATATCCAATTTTATTTTTTGCCAATAAAATCAGATGGGAATATTTTCCGTCAATGTCATATTGTTTGTCTTTTCTTCCATGGGGAGCCATATAGATTTCGCATCCGATAATGGGTTTGATTCCCTCTTTTTTGCACGCTTTATAAAAGTCAACTGCACCATATAAAACACCATGATCGGTGATCGCCAGGGCAGACTGACCTAAAGCCTTGGCTTTTGCCACCGCTTCGGTTATGCGGCAGGCACCATCCAGAAGGCT
>JAZSBU010000065.1:0-12602 GCA_045602565.1 Eubacteriales bacterium
GGTATATTGACTCTTTTTGACAAAATCATCGACCGAAAGCGGGCTGGAAAACCGCGCGGTACCGCCGGTGGGGAGGGTGTGGTTGGGGCCTGCATAGTAGTCCCCCAACGCCTCGGGGCAGTTGCGCCCCATAAAGATGGAGCCTGCATGCTTGATGCCATCGAGATAATCAAAGGGATTATCCACCATCAACTCTAAATGCTCCGGCGCGATCTCGTTGGCGATCTCCAAGACCACTCTCAGATCGTCGGCGATAATGATCTTGCCGTTGTTATCGATGGATGCGCGGGCGATCTCCGCGCGGGAGAGCAGGGGGATCTGCCGCTCCAGCTCCGCCGAAACCGCTTCGGCAAGGTCCTTGCTTTCGGTGACCAACACAGCGGATGCCAACTTATCGTGCTCTGCCTGAGAGAGCAGATCGGCGGCCACATGGGCGGGATTGCTCTTACCGTCGGCTACCACCAAAATCTCGGAAGGCCCTGCGATCATATCGATGGACACCATCCCAAAGACCTGCTTTTTCGCTTCGGCAACAAAGGCGTTGCCGGGGCCCACGATCTTATCCACCTTGGGAATACTCTCGGTGCCATAGGCCAGCGCGGCGATGGCTTGCGCGCCGCCCACCTTAAAGATGCGCTGGACCCCTGCGATCTTGGCGGCCGCCAGAATGACGGGATTGATCTTGCCGTCCTTGCCCGGCGGCGAGACCATAACGATCTCCTTGCAGCCGGCGATCTTGGCGGGAACGCTATCCATCAACACCGTGGAGGGATAGGCGGCGGTACCGCCGGGGACATAAAGACCCACCTTTTCGATGGGGGTAATTTTCTGCCCGCAGACCACCCCTTCGGTCTCGTTCATAATAAAACTGTTACGCACCTGCTTTTGATGGAAGGCGCGGATATTTTTTTCGGCGTTACGTAAAATCTCCAAAAACTTGGGGTCCACCGCCGCGAAGGCTTCTTCGATCTCGCTCTCCGAAACCTCCAGCGCGGAAAGCTCCGCACCGTCGAATTTTTTATTATAGGCAAGGACAGCCGCATCGCCCCCCTTGCGTACATTGGCAATAATCTCGGCGACAATGCCCGAAACATCGTTTTTTTGCTCCTCGCGGGCAAAGATCTCGCTGTTGGGCAGTGCGCCATACTTCATAATCTTAATCATTGATCTGCTTTTCCAATCCTTTTTTAATGGCCTCGATGGCCTCTTGCTTGAATTTATAACCGGCGGTATTGGCGATCAGCCGCGCGCTGATGGGGACGATGGTCTCAAAGGGGACCAGATCGTTTTCCAGCAATGTCTTGCCGGTCTCGACGATATCGACAATGACATCCGAAAGCCCTAAGATCGGGGCGATCTCGATGGAACCGTTTAATTTGATGATATCGATATCTCTGCATTTTTCGTTATAATAGGTCGCCGCGATATTGGGGAACTTGGTCGCCACCCGCAGCGTTTCGCCCCGCGGATCGCGGAACTCTTTTTTGGCGGCAACTGCCATGCGGCATTTGCCCATCCGAAGATCCAAAAGTTCATAAACATCGGGGCGGTATTCCAGCAAAATGTCCTTGCCGCAGACCCCGATATCCGCCGCGCCGCGCTCCACATAGATGGCGACATCGGAGGGTTTGACCCAAAAATAACGCACCCCTTTTTCGGGGTTCTCAAAGATCAGTTTGCGGTTTTGCTCTTCGATGGAGGGACATTCAAATCCCGCTTCTTTAAAAAGCTTATAGACCTTTTCACCTAATCGCCCCTTGGGCAGAGCAATATTAACCATCTTGCAGCCCTCCCTTGGTAAATTTCATTATCTTACAAAACCGCAGATCCTCCGGCGGTGCTTCCGCCACCAGAACGCTGCCTTCCTTTTGCAATTCTTCTACCGCCTCAATTAAGGCAGCGGAATCGGCATCGGCTGAGCGCAGCAGCAGAATATCAAAATCATAGTCGGTTTTGGTTGGGTTCAGTCGCTCCAAAAGATCCAGATAGACCGCAAAGCCAATGGCGCCGCTCTTGCGCCCCATCTTTTGCAGCAGCTTATCATACTGACCGCCCGAAAGCACACTGGCGGGGATCCCCTCGATATAGCCCTTAAAGACCACACCGCTATAATATTTCATATCGTTGCCCACCGAGAAATCCAAGCGGATCTTCTCTCCCGCCAGGATGGCGCAAAGGGCAGAAAATTCTTCGAATGCCGCCAGCTCTTCTGCGGTCTCCAGCAGCGGCTTTAAGGCATCCAAAACCTTGCGGGCATCGCCGCTTTGGCGGCAGAGCGCCAGCAGTTTTTGCTCTGCCTTTTGGGAAAGCCCCTCTTGCACGCAGAGAGCGGAAAGTTCGTGGGCACTCTTTTGATGGATAAAGGAAAGGGCTTTGCCCTTGCCCTCCTCCGAAAGGGCGCAGGCAGAAAGCATTGCCGCCACCAAGCCCATATGGGAAAGATCCAACACATAGTTCTCCCCGATCAGCGCAAGGCTTTTAGAAGCCAGCATCAGCACCTCCGCGATCTCATATTCCTGCAGATCGCCGATACATTCCAAGCCCGCCTGCATAATTTCCTTAAAGGAATGGGTCCCTTTGGCGACGCGGAAGACATTTTCGTTATAATAAACCTTCTGCACCGCACCAACGCGATCAACGGTATTTTTGATAATAGAAAGGGTCACGTCCGGCTTGAGTGCCAAGAGCCTGCCCGAACGGTCGGTAAAGGTGATGACCTCATCCGAGATCAAAAAGTCCTTATTCCGCACATAAAGATCATATTCTTCAAAGCGGCTCATCTTATATTGACTGTAGCCATATTGCCGATAGAGGTTGCGCAGGGCAAAGATGGCTTGTTCGTCCTTGCGAATAACCATCAGAGCTTCCCCGCCTCCTTCATCCGATCGATGGCGATCTTATAGCCGCCATCACCGTAGTTGATGCATTTATTGACACGGCTGATGGTGGCGGAAGATGCACCGGTATCCTTGATGACCTCTTTATAGTTATTGCCCGCGTCCATTTTGCAGGCAACGTCGAAACGCTGGCTGATCGCCTGAATCTCCTTGATGGTGCAGGCATCTTCAAAGAAAAGATAACATTCTTCCACACTCTTCAAGGTGAGGATCGCTTCAAATAATTTATCGGTGGCTTCATTTTTCAACTTGCTCATTTACTCTAAAACCGTTCCTTTCTGATGTATGCACACAATTTTAACACTTTACTTTACTAAAGTCAATAGTTTTTTATAAATATTTATATATTATAAAAAATATAGAGAGAACCGGAAATTTCGACTCTCTCCTATTTTAAAAATAATGGATGTCAAACCGTTCAAATCGGGATGATTTTTTGATTTCTTCGGGCGCAGGCGTATGTCGATACGTCAAGACCGAAAAATCGGAAAAGCGCCCGATTTCAACGGTTCTCCTCCTGCTCAAGTTCCTTGTAGGCAACTTTGCCTACAAGGGTTTTGGGCAGGTCTTTTCTAAACTCAATTTCTCTGGGGCAAGCATATTTCGCAATATATTTTTTGCAATACTCTAAAAGCTCGGCTTTGATTTCTTCCGAAGGCTCAATGCCCTTTTTCAGCACCACAAAGGCCTTCACCCGATGCATCCGATAGGAATCGGGGACCCCGATGACGCAACTGATCTGCACCTTTTCGTGCCCATCGAGTACATTTTCGATTTGGGACGGATAGACATTATAGCCGCTGGTGACGATGATGCGCTTGAGCCGCTGGCGGAAATAGATAAAACCCTCGGCATCCATCATCCCCAGATCGCCGGTATGCAACCAGACCCGCCCATCGGGATGGGTCTGCAGAGCAATGGCGGTCTCTTCGGGGTGGTTGAGATATCCCAACATCACCGTCGGGCCGGTCAGGCAGAGCTCCCCCTCTTCCCCATAGGGCACTTCTTGAGTAGACCCTACCTTGCAGATGCAATAATCCATATCGGGATAGGGTAAGCCGATGCTGCCCTCCCGCTCTTCGTGATCAGGGGTCAGGCAACTTGCGGTGACACATTCGGTGGTGCCGTAGCCCTCCCGAATCCGCACTTTCGCGCCCCGATCAGCCAAAAACCGATCCATTTTGCGCTTGAGTTCAATGGAAAGGCTATCCCCGCCGGAAAAGACCCCCTGCAAAAAGGAAAGATCGGTATTGTCCAGATAATCGGTGCGGGTCAACGCTTCATAGAGGGTGGGGACCCCCGCGATAAAATTGGGCTTTTCCTTGCGGATGAGGGTAGCATAGTCCTTGACATTGAAGCGGGGAACTAAGATGGAGCACGCTCCGCAGGCCAGCGCGGTATGGACGCAGACCCCCAGCCCGAAGCCGTGAAACATCGGCATCGCCGCCAGCAGCCGTTGCCCCTCCACCTGCCGCGCAGACATGGCTTCGGTCTGCAACGCCAAGGCATTGATATTTAAGTTGGTGAGCAGGATCCCCTTTTGAGTTCCGGTGGTTCCGCCGGAAAAGAGGATGACCGCGCCCTCTTCGGCGGGCATTTCCTCTTCTTCATAAGAGCAACCTTCCGCCATAAAATCCTGCCAGAGCAGAAGGTTTTCCGCTTTTTTGAGCGGCGGGAACTTGCTCTTGACCGCCAGGCGGTAGCCCCATTTTTTAGCACCGACCAATGCATCGTCGATGTCGGTAATAATCAGGTGCTTTAAAGGAACTTCCTTTTGCACCTGCTCGATTTTTGGCAGAAATTGCCTTAAGGTGACCAGGGTTTGCGCCGCCACTTCTTTAATATTCTGCTCAATTTCCTTTTCGGCGGCCAAGGGATGGATCAACCCCACCACCGCACCTAAGCGGTTTAAGCCATACAGGCAATAGACGGTCTGGGGCAGATTGGGCAGGCAGAGCAGGACCCGATCTCCCTTGCGGATGCCCAACGCCCAAAACGCGCGGGCGGTCTGCTCGATCTTTTCTGCCATTTTTGCATAGGAGATTCGTTTGCCCATAAAGGATAAGGCATCGCTTTCGGGAAGGCGCGCCGCGGTTTTTAAGACCTGCCCGCTGATACTGCAGGCGGGATATTCCAGATGATGCGCGACCGCGCCGTAGTGCGTAAGCCAAGGGCGCTCCATCGGCGTGCCCTCCTTTCAAAAGATGGTATAGTTGCTCTTCTTCAAAGATATAATAATACTATGAAAAAAGAACTTTTATTTCGATTGATTAAAAATACCGGTTTGGTGGCGCTGGGGACCTTGATCCTTGCCTTTGCCACCGCTGTTTTCATCCTGCCCTTTGATCTGGTGATCGGGGGGATGAGCGGTCTTGCCATCGGGATCGACCGCCTTTGCCCGTGGGAATGTGTCAGCAAGGATCTTTTGATCACACTGCTCTGCTGGGGGTTATTCATATTGGGCTTTTTGATCCTTGGCAAGCGGTTTGCCGCCAAGACCTTGGTCTCTGCCCTGCTCTACCCCATCGGCATCACCCTCTTTTCCCGCTTGGCCGATGCCGATGTCCTGAACGGTTTCTTTCATCTGCCCACAGGCGAACATCCCCAAGCGGCGATGCTCTTGAGCGCACTTTTCGGCGGGCTTTTGATCGGCGTGGGTTGTTCCCTGACCTTTTTGGGAGGCGGCTCTTCGGGCGGTACCGATATTATCGCCTTTTCTCTCTGCAAATATTTCAAAAAATGGCGCAGTTCTTATGTCATTTTTGCGGTGGATGCGTCCATCATCCTTTTCGGCATGTTTGCGATCGCCGATCTTACCCGCTCCCTATTGGGTATCCTTTCCGCTTTTCTTTGCGCCTTGGCGGTGGATCGCCTCTTTTTGGGCGGCAACCGCGCCCTTTCGGCGCAGATCATCTCCGATCATTATGAAGAGATCAACCAAGCCATCATCACCCATCTGCAGCGCACCACCACCCTGCTTTCCGCCAAGGGCGGCTACAGCGGCGCGGATAAGACGATGCTGCAGGTCAGTTTTTCCATGCGGCAATATGCACTGCTACGGATGATCATCGAGCAACACGACCCCGCCGCCTTTGTCACTGTCCTGAAAGTGCAGGAGATCAACGGCGAGGGGTGGCGATGATTATTTCAGTTCGTCGCAATAATGAGCGCGCTCCCCGCCGATGAATTTGGGGCGGGTGCGGGCGGCGAGCACCAAGGCATCGCCGATTTGATTTTGCTTTAAGCGGTAGGGAACCGCCACCGCCTGCAGATGCATCCCGATCAGCGTTCCGCCGATATCCAACCCTGCTTGAGCTTGGATGTTTTCCACCGCGACGGGGGCCTCCAACAGCCCATAAACGGCGGTGGCAAAGGAGCCGCCCGCCTTAGGCTGCGGAAGTACGTTGCAGATGGGATAGCCCCGCTTTTGAGCCGACGCCGATTCCAAGATCAGCGCGCGGTTGAGGTGCTCGCAACATTGGGCGGCAAGTTCCACCCCTGCGGCGCGGCAGGCTTCCAAAATCCCTTCCGCCACCGCTTTGCCGATCTCCGGCGCGGAATCGGTTCCGATCTTTTGATGAAGGATCTCGCTGGTGGAGCAACCCACCACCAAAAGATCACCTTTTTTCAATTTGGCTGCCGCGATCAACTCTTCGGCGGCGGCCTTGGCTTGGATCTTATATTCGTTCATTTTTATTATCCTTTCATAAAGGTAAGGTGACAGAATTTATGGAACTATCGTGGGAATGTTTAAGGGAAAAAGAGGTCATCGTGGTCGCCACCGGGCGAAAGCTGGGGTACCCCAAAGACCTGATCATCGATTGCTCCTGCGGCAAGATCGAAGCGATCCTGCTCTGCGAGCGGAGCGGTTTTCTTTTTCATAAGGACTCCTTGCGTATCCCTTGGTGCGATGTGGAACGCATCGGCGAGGATGTGATCTGGATCTGCAAGGAACCGAAATGTTAAAGCGGGGGTTCAGCCCCGCTTTATTTATGAAAAAAATAAGTGCTCAATAAGGATTTTTAATCCAATCCCAATCAAAATGGCACCGCCGAAAATCTCCGCCTTCTGCTTCAAAAGCCCGCCGAAGAGCTTGCCGATATAAACACCCAAGGTGCTGATGATCATGGTGGCAACGCCAATGACAGCGGCGGTGAAGATGCCTTCACCATAGCCATGCAGTTCGGTGGAAAAGCCCACACCCACCGCCAGCGCATCAATGCTGGTGGCAACCCCTTGGATCAGCAGGTTTTTGCAGGTAAAGGGATTGCAGGCGCAATCCTCCTCTTCTTCCTTTTTCAAGGCGCCGCGGATCATATTAAAACCGATGCCGCCCAGCAATATAAAGGCGATCCAATGATCGATCGGCTCAATATATTTGAGGCAGGAAAGCCCCAAAAACAGCCCGATCATCGGCATCAGCGCCTGAAAGATGCCGAAGGTGACTCCATCGGCAAGGGCGTGACGAAACTTAAAGCGCGTGCATTGCATTCCGTTGGTGATGGAAACCGAAAAGGCATCCATCGCCAGGCTGATGCCCAATCCTAAGGCATAAAAAAACAGTGTCATTTCAAAATCTCCTTGATTTGCTGCACAGTTTTGGGCGCGGCTATGTTGCCCCGCTCTGCCGCAAAGGCGGCGATGCCGTCGATCGTTTCACGGTCGATGGTCTTAAACTCTAATTCTTCAAAATGGGCTGCATCCCGTTTACTTGCGTCCTGCAGATTGGTTACGATCGATTCCCCGACCCTTTGAGCGGAATAGGAATATTGCTCGGCAAGCTCCTTTAACATCTGCTTATAGTCCTCATACCCGCCATCGACCGCATACCGCTGATTGCCCTTGGTATAGTAAATATATTCATCCTCGCGCTGCGGTAATGCTTCATAAAAGGTCGGCAGTAAGAACAGCATCTCCTCTTCCCCTGCCCAAGGCTTGACCTGAAAGAGATATTCTTTTCCTTCTTCCGGCTCGGTGCGGGAGACGAAGTGTTCCCCTGTCCCCATCACGCAGACGGTCAGGGTGCGCTCGGGCAAGAAACCAAAGAAATCTTCGGTAACCTCCACCTCATAAAAGGTGTTTGCCACCGTTTCGCTCTCATAATATGTAATGGCGCGGTCCTGCTTTTGAACGCTCAGGATCTTACCCGCAAAAAATAGTTGCCCTTCTTCCATCGCCACCTCGGTGCGATAGAATAAATCCTCCAGCTTCATCACATCCCCTTCGGTCTTACTGCAACCGCATAGCAACACGGCAAACAGCAGCACCCAAGCGATCCAATTAAGTTTCTTCATCGGCAACCTCCTTATAGATCTGGCTGTAATACAATTTCTGACGCTCTATAAAGTTATGGTCGCCGAAATACATACTGTAGATCACGCCTTCGATCTCGGTATAATATTGCTTTTCAATACTCTCCTTGATGGCCAGCGGCAACGAATAGTCCCGCTTAAGATCCAATCGTAAGGGGCTGACCGAAGTATCGATCCAATCCCGATGGAAGATGTTCGTCTTACGCTCGGCAGTCAGCATGGTATCGCTCAGGCGGGCAAGCTCCAAGGTAGTTCCGTAGTCGGTGCGCAGGTAGGCGCGGATCAACCGCGGCGCCCAGGCATCCTCGGCATCGTGGACCAACAGTTCCATTGCGGTAATATCAAAGACCGAAGCCCCTTCGGGCATCTCCAGCGCAAAAGTGGAGGTGGTCCCCAGCTCAAAATCGTCTTTGCCGAGGGTATCTAAATTATAATCCTCATAATAAGAGCCGTCAAAGGCATAAAGAAATTTCACCCGCAGGGTCATGGTGCCATTGTAGCCCAAGGTCTCAAACTCCGAGAAGGGATTACTTAAAGAATCCTTAAAGAGTTGGTTTTGGTTTTCCAATCCCGCCGTCTCGATATCAAGAAGCAGGGTATCTCCGTTCATCAAACCCAGCTCCACATTGGCATCCTTTTTGATCTGCTTGGTATGCACCGCGCCCTTCTTTTGGCAGACCTGCAGAGCATAAGGATATATCGCCTGCACCTGCTGATAATAGGTATTGGTCTCAGTGGCAAGCGGCAGGATCGCCTCGGTGCGGTCGGCAGAAAAGACACATTCCTTCTGCCAGATTCCTTTGGCTAAAAGGGTACGCTCGCCGCCCAGCAGGCAGGCGATCTGCGCCGAGGCGCAATGCCATTCGTCGTAGTCTCCCTTGGCATCGGGGAGCAGCATCAGCTTGTACTCTTTAATATCAAAGGGGGAAATGGACTGAGGCAGAATGAGGGTGAAATAATCGGTGCTGCCGCTCTCAAAATTATCGATCCGCTTATTCTGCAGGGTATATTCCATAATTTTACCGTTTTGCAGGGTCATCACCAAATTGAGGTTGCCCCGATCCAGATCCACCGATTGGGGTTTCAAGGGATCTTTTTGGGTGGTCTTTAAAATCACCTGCACCCGATTGGATGCACCAAAACTATCCAATGCGGTAAGGACAGGGTCCTTTGTATCATACGCGCCCATTGAGAGCCGCTCTTTCAACACCGCTTCATCGGCAGACCACCGCTCGCCGTACCAATCGGCAGCAAAGGCGAGCCCGCCCACTGCCAAGAGCAGCAGGATCATGGCATAAAGGCGGCGTGCAAAGGAACCGAAAAGGCGCTCTTTGAGCCGCTTTTTTTGCAGGTCACGGCGCCACCGACGCCATCCCCAACGCACGCGCACGCGGATCGCTTTCCATAAACGCCCGCTCTCTATTTGATTGATCCAACTTCCGTTCTTTTTCAAGCGCGAATCTCCTTTTTAAATTTCAACTTATATCATATCATAAAAATATGAAAAAATATAGTATGCCGACCCATTTTTTAAGTTTTTTTGAATATTTTTTCCGATCTCTTGCCAAACTATAGCCGAGAAGAGTCGAACACACATCGCCCAAAAGGCGC
This sequence comes from Eubacteriales bacterium, assembly GCA_045602565.1. Taxonomy (GTDB): domain Bacteria; phylum Bacillota; class Clostridia; order Oscillospirales; family QAKW01; genus QAKW01. The sequence goes on from JAZSBU010000065.1 coordinate 9,821, forward strand.
GCATATTGGCGTTTTTCGGTCGTGTTCGCATTGCAAGGCGCCGGCCTTCCTGCTGCAAAGCCAACCAAAAATCACTCAATATCCACGCCTCTTGGGTGCAAGGCAGTTTTAAGCCATAAATTTTTGTTCGAACAATGAACGATTTGTTTAGCATACCGGCGTATGGTGAACAAATCTGAAGCCGTGCGAGCATAAATTTATAGCTTAAAACCGATGCGGGTTCGACTCTTCTCGGCTATGCTATGAAACCCAAATCTAAAAGGAGATGTTTTAAAATGGTAAATAAAATCGCATTGTCGCTGGTCATTATCGGCGCGCTGAACTGGGGCTTGGTCGGATTATTCCAATTCGATCTGGTGGGCTGGATCTTCGGCGGTATGGATGCGCTGGTCAGCCGCGTGATCTTCACGCTGGTAGGCCTGGCAGGCATCTGGTGCATCAACCTGCTCTTTAAACACTTAGGCCCCGAAAAAGAATAAGACGGGTTAAAAAACCACCGCAACAAAATGTTGCGGCGGTTTTTTATTTTAAATCCTTGAGAGAGTAAGAATTTACATCGTTATTGGAGCAGGTTCCGTCCTCATTTAATGTCAAATACCCCAAGGGGAAACAGCTGATATAATAGCCCTGCTCTTCTTCCGCTCCATCATCGCTCCAAGAGAGAAAGAAGATCGCTTCCTTTCCCAACGGCAAATATTGGATCGAAGCTCCGGTCGTGCTGAAGGTCGCCTCATCCTCTTCGCCATATAAGATCATCTCGGGTGTCCACCCATATCCGTTGGATATTTTAATATGGATGCGCTCTTCCTCCCATGCTCCCCGATATACTTCGGCGACCTCAACGGTATATTCCGTGATCTGCTCGTTAACGATCGGATTCCCCTGCTCATCGGTGCGGGTACCATCGGGGTTCCGCATCCATTCCTTTGCCTTTGCCACCGGCACCCCGCGCAGAATGATCTGCGGATATTCCAGCAGTTGTTCGTTGGTCAGCCGCGCCTTGCTTCCGTCGGCATCTGTATATAATTCTTCCCGATCGTTCTCCGCCTGCTTTGGCGGTTGCTCCTCATCCAAATGAAATCCGCCATCGGGCGAAAAGTTCAGCATTGCCTCCTCCTGCGCGCAGCCCACCGCAGCCAGCATCATAACACCTAATAACCACATTGCAATGATCTTTTTCATCTGTCCGCCCCCTTTTACCAATAATACGAATCAAAATGGAAAAATGTGGCATATTTTTTAAAAAATAAAAAACAACCGCAACGATCGTTGCGGTTGTCCGATACTCTTTAGCGCAGGCCTTTTTTGACCAGCAGCGCATTGATCTTGGCGCTGGGATCCAAAAGACCGCTGATGGATGCATCATGGTTCAAGGTATCAATAATATAGGAGATATACTTGGAAAGATCTACCGGGCAATACCATTCGCGCTTTAAAAGCTCGGGGTTGGTATAGATGCCGTTGGTGGTAAATACCTTGGTGATCCAGCCATCTTTATAGGCCTGATCGAAATGCTCCAAGCCGTTGCAGAACAGACCGAAGGTGGTGCAAACATAGATATTGCGCGCACCAAGAGTTTTGAGCTTTGCACCCAGATCCAAGACACTGTCGCCGGAGGAGATCATATCGTCGGTGATAATGATGTCCTTGCCTGCCACATCGGCGCCCAGATATTCATGAGCAACGATGGGGTTCTTGCCGTTGACAATGCGGGAATAATCGCGGCGCTTATAGAACATACCCAGATCCACACCCAAAACAGAGGAGAAATAGATGCCGCGCGCCATCGCACCTTCATCGGGGCTGATGATCATCAAGTGCTCGGGATCGATCTTGACATCGGGAACGTTATTGACCAGTGCTTTGATCATCTGATAGGTCGGCATAACATTATCAAATCCGTGATCGGGGATCGCCATCTGAACGCGGGGATCATGGGCATCGAAGGTGATGATATTGGAAACACCCAGCGAGATCAGCTCCTGCAGAGCAGTGGCGCTATCCAGCGACTCTCTGCCGGTGCGGCGATGCTGACGTCCTTCATAAAGCATCGGCATGATGACATTGATCCGCTTTGCTTTGCCTTGGGTGGCGGCAATGATCCGCTTGAGGTCGGCATAATGATCGTCGGGGCTCATCGGCACTTCGCGACCATACATTTTATATTCCACGCCATAGTTAAAGACATCGCTGATGATATAAAGATCCAATCCGCGGACCGAGCGTTTGATGGTACCTTTTGCCTCACCGCTGCCGAAACGCGGGCAGTATACATCGATCAGGAACGACTCCCGATCATAACCGCGAAAGTTTAAGGTCCCCTTATGCTCGTGCTCCCGCTCCTTGCGCCATTTGGTGAGATAAAAATCCAGCTTTTGCCCCATCTCTTCGCAACCGGGCATTGCAATGATCCCCAAAGGGCCCACAGGAATATTGATCAGATCTTCCAAATAATCAGCCATTTTAAACGTCCTCCTATGTTATGCACTTTTGTAATTATATTTTACTAAATTTCAAAGCGTTGTTCAACCCATTTTCGAAAATTCGATAAAAATATCAATATCTACCAAAATTCACATCAAAATCGCTGCCGTTTTATACATATTGCAGGCTGCTTTTCTCGCAATTTTGATGCTCTTCTCCCACACTCAAAACGACAACATAAAAAGCACCGATTTTTAAATCGGTGCTTTTGTATTTTATTTTGTTTCCATCTTCAAATCGGAAGATGCGCCATTTCGACGGCTTATTTATAAGCGCAGAAAAGGAAAGTGAAGCCTGC
>JAZSBU010000066.1:0-5490 GCA_045602565.1 Eubacteriales bacterium
CCTATGTTTTGGAATGTGGTGTTTCCGCTGCCCCCGATGAGATCCGCGGGCAGGTGGTTAAGGCCAGCATTGTGTTGACCCCCGGCACCGAGGGCACCGAGGAGCTCAAAAAAGAGATCCAAAACTATGTGAAATCCCATACCGCGCCTTATAAGTATCCCCGCGTGGTGGTATTTAAGGATGAACTGCCCAAGACCATCAGCGGTAAGATCCAAAGAAACAAACTTTAATATATATAATAAATAATATTATTTAATATATTGACAAATTTATTTAAGATGTGATATAATCCCTTTATTATCAATAAAAGGCGTTGACGAAGAAGGATATCAACGATCCCTTTCCAAAGAAGAGATGCGGCGGTCGGTGCGAGCCGCAACGGAAAGACCTTGATGTTTGTAGCTTCCGAGCCGAAAGGAAGAAAAGAGCGATTTTTCGTTCCGAGTAGAACCTTTCCGTATTGCTGCGTAAAAGCATAAGGCTTAATGGAGCCTGAGGGGCATCAATTTTGATGCAATTTGAGTGGTACCGCGGGATATGATTTTTAAAATTATAGCTCGTCTCAAAGAAATCATATCTTTGAGGCGGGCTATTTTTGCGAAAATTTGCAAAATATCCCGCCGGGAAAAGGAGAAAAATCATCTATGAAAACCGGACTTGAATTTAAAATTCAGGAAATGGCGCAGCGTATCAAAACGCTAAGGGAGATCATCGATCTCTCCCCTGCCGAAATGGCGCTGAAAACCGGCGTGACCGAAGAAGAATACCTGCGCTGCGAGGCGGGCGAGCAGGATCTGAACTTTGCCTTCCTTTATCGCTGCGCGCTGGCATTGAATGTGGACGTTACCGATATTATCGAAGGTACCAGCCCCCGTCTTGCCGGCTATACCGTCACCCGCAAGGGCGAAGGGCAGGAGATCCAGAAGGCGCACGGAATGACCTATTATAATCTGGCCTCTGCCTTCAAAAACCGTATTGCCGAGCCCCTCTATGTCGTTTCGGACTATACCGAAAATGCGGAGAACGCCGAGATCGAACTGACCACCCACGAAGGGCAGGAATGCGATATCGTCGTCAAGGGTGCCTTAAAGGTGCAGGTGGGCGACCATATCGAGGTCCTGCACGAAGGGGACAGTATCTACTACGATTCCTCCGTTCCCCACGGTATGATCGCGGTGGAGAATCAGGACTGTATCTTCTATGCCATCGTTTTAAACCCTGCCAGCGAGCCCATCACCAAGCTGGTGCACGCAGGGCAGACCCGCGATTTCATCGCCGCGCCCAAGAAAAAGGTGGAAGAACGCAAATGGATCTGGCAGGACTTTGTTAAGTTGGACGAGGATGCCGAAGGTCATCTTAAGGCCATCTCCTTTAAGAACGAAGTTCATTTCAACTTCGCCTTCGATGTCATCGATCGGATGGGCAGGACCCACCCCGATAAGCTGGCGATGCTGCATATCAGCAAGGACGGGACCGAGCGCCGCTTCACCTTCAGGGATATGAAACACGCCTCCTCCCAGACTGCCAACTACTTTAAATCCTTAGGCATCAAAAAAGGCGACAAGGTCCTTTTAGTCTTAAAACGGCATTATCAGTTCTGGTTTACCATGCTGGCGTTGCATAAGCTGGGCGCGGTTGCCATCCCCGCCACCAACCAATTAAAAGAGCACGATCTGGAATACCGCATCAATAAAGCGGGGGTCAAGATGGTGGTCTGCACCGCCGACGATAATGTGGCGGTGGAGGTCGATAAGGCGGCCGCCCATTGCCCCACCTTAGAGCATAAGCTGATGGTCAACGGCGCTCGCGAAGGCTGGCGGAGCTTTGACGATGAATACAGTTTCTATACCCGCAAGTTCGTTCGCACCGAAGACGCCCCCTGCGGCGACGATCCGATGCTGATGTACTTCACCTCCGGTACCACCGGCAATCCCAAGATCGCCATGCACAGTTATAAATACCCCTTGGGGCATATCATCACCGCCAAATATTGGCATTGCGTCAATCCCGACGGTCTGCATCTGACCATTTCCGATACCGGCTGGGCGAAAGCCGCCTGGGGTAAGATCTACGGTCAATGGCTCTGCGAGGCAGGCTTATTCGTCTATGATTTCGATCGGTTTGATGCCGATGAGATCCTGCCGATGTTTGCCAAGCACCATATCACCACCTTCTGCGCGCCGCCCACCATGCTGCGGATGATGATCAAGCAGGATCTTTCCAAATACGATCTTTCGTCCATCGAGCATATGACTACCGCGGGCGAAGCATTGAACCCCGAAGTCTTCCGTCAATTCGAGAAGGCGACAGGGTTGCAGATCATGGAAGGCTTCGGTCAGACCGAGACCACCGTTGCCCTCGCCAACTTAGCAGGCACCAAAGCCCGCCTGGGTTCGATGGGTAAGCCGGTTCCCCTTTATGATATTCACCTGCTGGATGCCGAGGGCAAGGATGTGCCGGTCGGCGAAGTGGGCGAGATCTGCATCAATGTGGCAAACGGCGCCCCCTGCGGCTTATTCAAGGGCTACTATAAAGACGAAGAAAAGACCGCCGAATGTTACCACGACGGCTTTTATCACACCGGCGACACCGCCTGGCGGGATGAGGACGGCTATTTCTGGTATGTCGGTCGGGTGGACGATGTCATCAAGTCTTCGGGCTATCGCATCGGACCCTTCGAGATCGAAAACGTCATTATGGAGTTGCCCTATGTTCTGGAATGCGGCGTTTCTGCCGAGCCGGACGAAGTACGCGGGCAGGTGGTCAAGGCCAGCATCGTTTTGGTGAGCGGTACCGAGCCCACCGATGCGCTGAAGAAAGAGATCCAAGACTATGTCAAGCAGCGCACCGCGCCTTATAAATATCCCCGCATCGTCGTCTTCCGCGATTCTCTGCCCAAGACGGTCAGCGGTAAGATCCAACGCAATAAACTGTAATCAACATTGTTAAAGGAGAGTTTACAATGAAATACGATATCAAAGTTACCTTAACTCAAACCCCCAAAGCAAAGCCGGAGGATGAGTCCAAGCTGGGCTTTGGCCGTATCTTTACCGACCATATGTTCCTGATGGACTATAATGTAGAGGACGGTTGGACCGATGCCCGCATCGTTCCCTTCGGTCCCCTGCCCATCCATCCCGCCTCCACCGTTCTGCACTACGGCGCGGAGGTTTTTGAGGGAATGAAGGCCTATCGCACCGCCGACGGCAAGATCCAACTCTTCCGCCCGATGGAAAATGTGCGCCGCCTGAACAATAGCGCCGAGCGCCTTTGCCTGCCCGAGCTGGACGAAGAGGGGTGCCTGGACATTATCAAAACTTTGGTCGAGCTGGAAAAGGATTGGGTCCCCCATTCCGAAGGAACTTCCCTTTATATCCGCCCCTACCTCTTTGGCAACGATCCCCATTTGGGTGTTCACGCAGTGAAGAACGCGACCTTCGCTATCATCTGCAGCCCGGTCGGTGCTTATTATGCCGAAGGCCTGAACCCTGTCAAGATCGCCATCGAATCGGAAGATGTCCGCGCGGTGCGCGGCGGTACCGGCTATGCCAAGTGCGGCGGCAACTATGCCGCTTCCCTGCGCGCAGGCGAACGCGCCGAGCGCAACGGCTATACCCAGGTTCTCTGGCTGGACGGCGTGGACCGTAAATACATCGAAGAAGTCGGCGCGATGAACGTGATGTTCAAGATCAACGGCAAGATCATTACCCCCGCTCTGACCGGCTCGGTCCTGCCCGGTATCACCCGCAAATCCTGCGTGGAACTGCTGAAGGATTGGGGCTACGAAGTAGAAGAGCGTCTCTTCAGCGTCGACGAACTGTTTGCCGCGGTGGAGAACGGCGAATTGGAAGAAGCCTGGGGTACCGGCACCGCCGCGGTGGTCTCCCCCATCGGCAACCTTTTCTATAAAGGCAAGGAATATACCGTTTCCGATAATAAGATCGGCGAACTGACCCAAAAGCTCTACGATAACCTGACCGGTATCCAATGGGGCAAGAAGGATGATACCCATGGCTGGATCGAACCGGTCTGCTAAGCGGATCTATCTATTGGCGGGTCACTACGGCAGCGGCAAGACCAACATCGCCGTCAATTTGGCGTTGAAACTGAAGGCGGAAGGGCATAACGTGCGGATCGCGGATCTGGACATTGTCAACCCCTATTTCCGCACCAAGGACAGTGCTGATGCGCTGGCGCAGGCGGGGATCCCCTTGATCTCCCCCGCCTTTGCCAATACCAATGTGGATCTGCCCGCCCTGCCCGCCGAAGTCTACGGCTTGGTGCAGCAGAAGGATTCCATCGCTATTATGGATATCGGCGGCGATGATCGCGGTGCTTATGCGCTGGGGCGGTATGCACCCGCGATTCTGGAAGAAAATGATTATGAAATGTGTTATGTCGCCAATTTCTACCGTCCCCTGACCCCCACCCCGCAGGATGCGCTGGAGGTGATGCGGGAGATCGAGCAGGCGGCAGGGATCCCCTTTACCGCCATCATCCATAATTCCAACTTGGGCAATGCCACCGATGCCAAGGCGGTGGAGGCCTGCTTTGAAAAAGCAAATCAATTGGCTGCCCTATCGGGCCTGCCGATTCTTTATACAGCGGCGAGAGCCGATCTCTGCGATGATATTCACGCCGAGCATCTTCTGCCCTTGACGCTGCAGGATAAATACTACGAATAAAGGAGAGTAAACCAATGGCAAAGGTTACATTCAACGAAGATCTTTGCAAGGGCTGCGGACTTTGCGTCGACGCCTGCCCCAAAAAGATCATCGCGATCGCGAAAGACAAAATCAATGCGAAAGGACATTCCCCTGCGGAGATCACCGATCAGGAAAAATGCATCGCTTGCGCCTTCTGCGCAACGATGTGCCCCGATTGCGTCATCACTGTAGAGAAGTGAGGTAAAAATCATGGCAGAAAAAGTACTTATGAAGGGTAACGAAGCCATCGCAGAAGCCGCCATCAAGGCCGGCTGCCGCCATTACTTCGGCTATCCCATCACTCCCCAAACCGAAATCGCAGCCTATATGGCAAAGCGGATGCCCAAGATCGGCGGCACCTTCCTGCAGGCCGAAAGCGAAGTATCCGCCATCAATATGGTCTACGGCGTGGCCGGTGCCGGCTTCCGTGTGATGACCTCTTCTTCCTCCCCCGGTGTTTCCTTGAAGCAGGAAGGGATCTCCTATATCGCCGGTGCGGATCTGCCCGCTTTGATCGTCAATGTTCAGCGCGGCGGCCCCGGCCTGGGCGGTATCCAACCCTCCCAATCGGATTATTTCCAAGCCACCAAGGGCGGCGGTCACGGCGATTATCATCTCATCGTTTTAGCCCCCGCATCGGTGCAGGAAATGGCGGATCTTACCATCAAGGCCTTTGATCTTGCCGATCAATACCGTATGCCCACCATGCTGCTGGCCGACGGTACCATGGGTCAGATGATGGAGCCGGTGGAACTGCCCGACACCCCGCCCGCAGAGAAGTCGG
>JAZSBU010000067.1:0-2093 GCA_045602565.1 Eubacteriales bacterium
CCAAAAGCCTTGGCTTGCCAAGCTCTTTTATAGAAAATATCCCCGCTTTATCGATACGCTTTTACATCGGCACACCGCTTATAACCAAAGCGTGCGGGATGTAGAAGATGCCGCCGCAAAGGGCGATGTCTTTTTGATCCGTCCCTCGCAAGATCTGAAGATCGACCGTATGGAGCGGGACCCTGCCCGCTTGGAAGAGCAATATAATTTAGGGCGCAAGGACGCATTAGCGGCGTTGCCCGCCCTCAAAGAATGGATAAATCGATGAAAAAAACACTTGATATGCCGATCTGGCTGAAAAAATCGCTGGGCGCGCTCTTTTGGCTGGCGCTCTGGTGGCTGATCAGCCTCATCATCAATAAAGAATTATTAGTCCCCTCCCCTGCCCAAACGGTGGCGGTGCTGGGCACCCTATTGGTGCAACCCGCCTTTTGGTATGCCGCCGCCCTTTCGATGCTGCGGATCTTATTGGGCTTTGCCCTTGCCGCCCTGCTGGGAACGGTCGGCGGAATCCTTGCCGACCGCTGCCCGCCCTTTGATTGGCTCTTTTCCCCGCTGTTGCACCTGATTCGTTCGGTGCCGGTGGCATCCTTTATCATCTTAGCCTTGGTATGGATCCACACCCCTTGGCTGCCGGTCTTTATCTCTTTCCTGATGGTACTGCCGCTCTTTTGGGGCAATATCCGCACCGGTATGGCGCATACCGACATGAAGGAACTCGAGATGGGCAAGGTCTTGGGGCTCTCTCGCGGCAAGATCTGGAAGAGGATCCGCCTGCCCGCCTTGAAGCCCTATTTCCGCTCCGCCTGCGTGACCGGGTTGGGCTTTGCTTGGAAAAGCGGGGTTGCCGCCGAGGTCATCTGCCGCCCCGATCTTTCGCTGGGCGATCTTTTGCAAAGCGCGAAACTGCAGTTGGAGACCCCGACGGTCTTTGCATTAACCATCGTTATCGCCATTCTTTCGCTCCTTTTGGAGTTGGCTTTAAATGCTTTATGGAAGGAGGGTGAAGACCAATGATTCAATTAAAAAATATTTCCTTTTCTTATCCCGAAAAAGAAGTGCTAAAGGACTTTTCTTTCACCCTCGGCAAAACCGAGCGCATCGCGCTGATGGGCCCCTCCGGATGCGGCAAGACCACACTGCTGCGGCTGATCATGGGCTTGGAGACTGCCCAAAGCGGCGAGGTGCAAGGACTGCCCCATCCGGTTGCCGCAGTCTTTCAAGAAGACCGCCTGCTGGCGCATCTTTCCGCCTTGGAAAATGCCGCCCTTGCGGGGGAAGATCCCCAAAGAGCAGAAAAAATCTTAACCGCGCTGGGCTTGGGCGAAGAACTGCAAAGCAAGCCCGATGCCCTATCGGGCGGGATGCGCCGGCGCGTCGCCATCGCCCGCGCCCTTTGCACCGATTCTTCCCTTTTGATCTTGGACGAAGCCTTTAACGGCTTGGACGAAGAGACCAAAAAACAAACCGCTAAGGTCATCTTGAGCGAATGGAACGGCGCGATCTTAGCGGTCACCCATCTACCCGAAGAAGCGGCACTTTTAGAGGCAGAAATCCTGCAAATTTAAGTCAAAATCGCGGTGTAAAATTACACCGCGATTGCTTTTTTGTATATTTTTTCTATGGTTCGGGCAATCTACCCTTGAGGTGATCAAAACGCTATGAACAAGCAGGAATATAATCGTTTTTTAAAGACCCGAACCCCCAATTCCCCCATTGGCAAAGACTGCCTTTGGGCATTTACGGTGGGCGGCGGCATCTGCTGTATCGGGCAGGGCATCAATGATCTTTTGAGCCTTTGGCTGCATACCGACGAAGTAAAGCTCTGGGTACCCATTTGTATGGTCTTCTTAGGCGCATTCTTTACCGCGCTGGGTGTTTACGACAAGCTTGCCAAGCACGCGGGCGGCGGCACCATCATCCCCATCACCGGCTTTGCCAATTCCGTCGCCAGCGCCGCCATCGAATTTAAACACGAAGGCTTTATCCTTGGCCTTGGTGCAAAAATTTTCACCATCGCAGGCCCCGTCATCGCCTACGGCACCTTGGCGAGTGTGGTTTATGGGGTTATTTATTGGATTACAACCTTATTT
>JAZSBU010000068.1:0-24044 GCA_045602565.1 Eubacteriales bacterium
AGCGGCGGGCTTTTGGGCTCGGGACTTTATAACGGCATCCAGACCCAATACGGCATCCTGCCCGAAAAGCAGACCGACTTTATCTTCTCGGTCTGCGGCGAGGAGCTGGGCTTTGTGGGTTGCCTTTTGATCATCGCCTTGGAATTGGTAATTCTCTTCCGCCTGCTTTATGTGGCACGGTATGCCGCCGACCATATGGGCTCCTTTATCTGCATCGGGCTGGCGGCAATGCTCTTTATGCAGGCGGCGGAAAACATCGGGATGTGCTTGGGGCTGCTGCCGGTCATCGGGCTGACGCTCCCCTTCTTCAGCTATGGCGGATCGTCGGTTTTGGCATTATGTATGTCCTCGGGGCTGGCGATGTCGGTCAACGCGGCGCGGCCGAAAGAATTTTTCTTTAAAGATAAAAAATAAAAATCGCGAGATTCGAATTCAAATTCAAATCTCGCGATTTTTTATTGCTTAAAAAACGTATAAGTCTCTTCGGTAGGATAGGCGACAAAGCGATTGATGGGGGTGCCCATCGAAGAAAACCGCTCTTCATATTCGGTCATCACATTGGGGGTATCGGTGCTATGGAGATCATAGGTGAGTTCCTCCAGCCGAAAGCCCATCTCGGTAAATTCCTCCACCGAAAAATCAAAGAGCGGGCGGTTATCGGTCTTAAAGCAGATCTTACCCTCTTTTTTCAAAAGGGGCAGGAATTTTTCCACCATCCGCCGATGGGTCAGCCGCCGCTTGGCATAGCGGGCCTTGGGCCAGGGGTCGGAAAAATTCAGATAGATGACATCGGCACATTCGGCGGGGAAATACTCGGTCAACGTTCCTGCATCCAAGCAGAAAAATTTAATATTTTTCAGTTCCTTACGCTGGGCCTTTTCCATCGCCATAACAATGCAATCGATCACCCGCTCAATGGAGATAAACTGCTTTTCGGGTGCTTGCTCCGCCAAGGTGACGATGAACCGCCCCTTGCCCGAGCCGATCTCGATCTCCAAGGGCTTCTCTTGGTCAAATTCTTCATAAAACCGTTCTTTGAGGCCTTCGGTCTCCAAGGTATAATCCGCGCACCGCTCAAAGCGGATGGGGGTATTTTTCTTTCTTCTTAAACGCATATAGGTTCTCCTAAATTCAGATTGGATTTATTCTACACTTTTCGGCAAAAAATGTCAAACATCTTTATGGTTGCGATAATAAGCGAGGAGCAGATCCACCATCTCGCCATAACTTTTGATGCCCGACTCCTGCCCGTTGGACTGCAGATACTGATCGTAAACTTGCTGCGAGGTCTCCCCCACCACCGTATGGCGGTATGGTCTCCAATAATCATCCTGCGCCTGCAGATCGCGGAGCATCCCCTCCCCGCAAAGCTTGGCGATCTTCTGCGCCAAGGCGGCATCTTCCCCATAAAGTGCGCTAAAGGCATATTCAAACGCCATCAGGCTGCCGCTATACCGAAAATCGGCGCGCTCGGCATCCTTACAGGCCAGATAGCCGAGGAAATTGGCTTCTTCCTCCCGCATAAAGCCGCGGAAATGGGTCAGTTCGTGGCACATGGTGGCGGGGACGGAATGGGCAGGCGCATCGATATTGATACCCGACACGAAGGGGATATAAATACCGGTGGTCAACACCATCGAAAAGAGCTTGGACGTGAGCAGCGGTTTATTGCAGATGTCCGCCGCTTGCAGAGCGGGGATCTCCGATTCTAATTTTTGATAAGCCTCCCGCGCGGCATCGGCGGTCTGATAAAAATTCTCATCCTGCAAAAGTGCAACACCGCGGTCATCTTCTTGCAGTTTTGCACGGTAGAAATTGCAATCATACACCAGCAGTTCGCAAAGGTCATAAAGTTCTTCCTTACTGCTTTTTTGCACCTGCAGATCCAGCCGGTCGGTGATGGGCGCGCGGTAATAATTCAGTCCCATAAACAACACAAAGCCGAAATAGAGCACACTTGCCCCACCGCAAAGATTCAAAAGCAGCCGCAACAGCCGCCCTTTCCATTGGGCGCGGCAACGGATCATTTGACAGATCGACCACCCGATGTAAAAGAGCAGCCCCGCCCCCGCCAAAAGGATCAAAATCTCCAGCACCGAAAAAGGTGCCAATGAGAGCAGCCAGCCAATGCTGTTTGCAAACAGCGGATAGATATATTTAGAATGAACCGATTCCACCCAACGATTGTCCACCCGCGCCATTAAGGTCAGCAGCAACCCCAGCGGTGCCAAAAGCAGCAGCCATATTCTTTTATAACGAAAGATTTTTTGAAGCATTATTTTCACCTTTAATTTTGTTCTTTTCTATTATAGCGAAGAACCAAAGGTTTTGCAAGGAATAGAATAGGGTGAGGTGATTTTATGTTGATTTCCACCACCGAAGGCCCCCTACATTTCCCTGCCGACGTTCCCCGCTGGGCATTGCTCTTTTATTATAGCGGGGATTTTCTCCCTGTTTCCGCCACCGAACTGCTGGCACTGGCACAGCTCAAGCACTCCTTGGATAAAAATCAATGCGATCTGCTCTGCATCAGCGCCGACCGCATCCCAACCCATCTTGCCTTTCTCAAGACCTTAAACCGCTATCGGTTGGCCGAATACCCTGCGCCCATCACCTTTCCTTTGGGAGAAGACCCCGAAGGGGCATTGCGGCGGGCTTGGAACCTTTCTCCCGACCAAAAATATCTTTGGCTCTTTGCCCCCGGCGGGGTTCCCAAGGCGCAGTTTACCTACCCTGCCGAAGTGGGTGCCAATTTCACCGAAGCATTGCGCACCCTCTTGGCGTTGCAATTGGGCAAACCCACCCCCTGCGGCTGGGTACCCGAAGCGCATCCTTTGGCTTTGCCGCCCCAAACCCGCGCCGAAAGCGATTGCTTTATGAAGGAAAACGAAAAAGAGGGCGGGATCGCCATCGATTGGTACATCAGTTTTGATACAAAATAAACAAAAACAAGGATGATCTCTTGTTTTTTAACTATTTTTGTTCAAATGCTCCAATTCTCCCTTTGGATAAAATAAATAAAAGAAGTGCATCCGATTTGGATGCACTTCTTTTTTTAGTGATTTTTACAGGATGGGAATGCCGGCTTCACGGCAGGATTTCAAGGTATTTTCATCCCAGATGGAGGATTGCACCTCGCCGATATGGGCACTGCCCAGCATCAGCATACAAAGGCGACTCTGCCCGACACCTCCGCCGATGGTCAGCGGCAACTGACCTGCCAACAACGCTTTATGGAAGGGCAAGTCCTTGCGGTCCTCGCAATCGGCAAGTTTCAGCTGACGCGCCAAACTTTCGGGGCTGACGCGGATGCCCATCGAAGAGATCTCAAAGGCCTGCTGCAGGGTCTCGTTCCAGAATAGAATATCGCCGTTGAGTGCCCAATCATCATAGTCGGGAGCGCGGCCGTCGTGCTTCTTGCCGGAGCGCAGCACTCCGCCGATCTCCATCAGCAGGACCGTCTTATATTCCTTGGTGATGGCATTCTCCCGCTCTTTAGGCGTGAGGTCGGGATAGCGGTCTTCCAATTCCTGGGTGGTGATGCAATAGACCTCGCGGCAGAGCGCAGGGCGCGCCTGCAGTTGCGGGAACATCACCCGCAGGGTCTGCTCAGTATCGCAGATGGCGTCCACGATCTTGCGGACCACCGCTTGAAGATACTCTTTGGTGCGGTCTTCTTCGGCGATGATCTTCTCCCAATCCCATTGGTCCACATAGATGGAATGGATATTATCCAACTCTTCATCGCGGCGGATGGCATTCATATCGGCATAAAGGCCGGTATCTTCCCCAAAGCCATAGTCCCGCAGCGCCTGCCGCTTCCATTTCGCCAAAGAATGGACCACTTCCGCATCCGCGCCGGTATCCTTGACATCGAATTTCACCGGCCGCTCCACGCCGTTGAGGTTATCGTTCAGCCCCGAATCGGAGGGGACAAACAGCGGCGAAGAGACCCGCCGCAGATTCAATGCGCCGCAAAGCATATCTTCAAATAAGCGTTTGATCAATCCAATGGCTTTTTGGGTATCATATAGGGAGAGCGCCGGACGGTAGCCGGCAGGAATCGTTACTTTGCTCATAATTTTACCTTTCTTTAACTCTGCGAATAATAGCGTTAGCGGGAAGATCGATACCGATCTCCACCTTCATTTCCGCGTGGGGCGCGGATTCAATGGGCTCGCCCGCTTGGTTTTTCAGCTCGCCCAATGTAATCTCATAAGGGGTGCAGTTCGGTGCCAGCACCTGCAGGGTCTCCCCTGCTTCAAATTTATTTTTTTGAATGACCCAGCCGGGCTCGTCCGCCGCGATGGCGACCACGTCGGTATTGCGGATATAGCCGCCGTTCTCAAAATTCTGGGATTCGGCACCCGCCGATTGGAATAAAAAGCCGGTGGTATAGTCCCGATGGGACACCGCCCGCAACTCTTCCAACAGCGCAGGGTCATAGGGCTTGCCTGCCGCAAGGTCATCCAATGCCCGCCGATAGGCTTGGGTGACGCAGGCGACATAATAAAAACTCTTCATCCGCCCTTCGATCTTCAGAGAGGCAATACCTGCGTCCTGCAGTTCCTTCAAATAGGGCAGCAGGCAGAGATCTTTGGAATTGAATAAGTAGGTCCCCCGCGCATCTTCTTCGATGGGAAAATATTCGCCGGGGCGTTGGCTTTCCATCAACGCATAATTCCAGCGGCAGGGCTGGGCGCAGGCACCTTGATTGCCGCTCCGCCCTGTCATCACCGCCGACATTAAGCACCGACCGGAATATGCCACACACATCGCCCCATGGGCAAAGGCCTCCAGCTCGGTATCCATCGGCAGTTTCTGCCTCAGATCAATGATATCGCCAAGGCTCATCTCCCGCGCCAAAACAATGCGGGAGGCACCCAATTCCCGATAGACCATCGCCGCCTCATAGTTGGTGACATTGGCTTGGGTGGAGATATGGATGGGCAGGCTCGGCGCATACCGCTTTGCCAGCGCCATCACCCCTAAATCGGCAATAATCAATCCGTCGGGTTTTAATTCTTCTAAAAGTTCGAAATAGGCGGGCAATGCCGCCAGATCCCTGCTTTCGGGATAAATATTGCAGGGGATATAGATCTTTTTGCCGTTTAGATGGCAAAAATCGATGGCTTGTTTCAGCTCGGTCTGATCAAAATTTTCGCTGGCGGCGCGCAGCCCGAACTGCCGATAGGCGGCATACACCGCATCGGCACCGTACCATACCGCGTACCGCAGCTTTTCCATATTGCCCGCAGGGGCTAGAAGTTCCATCTTCAAGATACTGTTCCTGTTCCGCGGAGATGCTCGCCCGCTTTTTTCAGATTAAGCATATGGTCGGTGCGGGTCTGGGCGAAGAACATTTCGCCGTCCTCCCGCGTGACAAAATAAAGATCCTCGGTCTCTTCCGCATCCAGCACCGCTAAGATCATCTCCTCGCTCGGGTTGGCGATGGGGCCTTCGGGCAGGCCGGGGTTGCGATAGGTATTATAAGGATCGGAGGTGCGGATATCGGTTTCGGTGATCTCCCCATGCCCTGCAGGCAGGATATAGGCCACCGTCGCTTGCGATTCCAGATAAGGAACGGTCTTGCTTGCAAGGCGGTTCAGATAGACTCCCGCCGCCTTTTTGGAATTCTTCCCGCTCTCCTTTTGGAGAATGGATGCCAAGGTCACGACCTCATCCAGATCGTAATCGGAATCGCTGATCTTTTTCATCGTTTCATCGGTCAGCACTTTTTCTTCAAAGCGGCTGAGGATGCGGCGCACCACCGCCACCGCCGATTCCCCTTCATACATTTCATAGGTATCGGGATAGAGATACCCCTCCAAGCGATAGTTACGCTCGGGCAGATGGGCAGCAAAGGTAAACTCGGAAAAATCATAGTTTTGCAACACATTTTCCAGCTCTTCCCGCTCTAAATATTCCAAAGAATCGCATAGGGTGGTAACCAGATCTTCTTGGGTATAGCCCTCTTTGATGGTGAATGTCACCTTATCTTTTTTGGCGGGGTCCCGCTTTAAGGCGCGGATGAGCTGATTATAATCGCTTTTGCAATTCAGGGTAAATTCTCCTTCAAAAAAATCCCCGCTCTTTTTCAGCTTGCTATAGAGGAAAAACACATTGGGGTGGTCGATGATCTCCGCTTCTTTCAATACTTTTGCCACCGATCGAACCGAGTTCTGACCCTCTTCGATCATAATGGTGATCTCTTTATCGGGGCGGACCAAGCCCAACACTTCGTTGCCGATATGGCAGATCCAGCAAGAAAGCACTACCGCGGCGATGAGAATCGCACCATAATACCCCAACGAGCGGGCATATTTCTGCCAAACTTCTTTGGTTAAGATCTTGCTTTCGGCTTTCTTTTCTTTCGCCTTCAGGGTTTCCGCCTTGGCAGATTCGGTCTTGACCGCTTCGCTCTTAACAGACTCGGTCTGCAACACTCTGGTCTGCTCCAGTTCCGGCTTTGCCTTGGGTTGATTGGCAATGCGGATGGCCGGTTGCTCTGCTTTGGCAGCGGGATAAGACCCTGCAGGATTATTTCTTTTAGGGTGGCTTACACCACCCGCACCGGGATAGGACCCGGTAATATTACGTTTCTTATCAGCCATTTATATTCTCCTTAAGGTGATAAAAATATCTCATAGTTATACATTTTGATTATACACCACAATTTATGTAAAGTAAAGAAAAAAAGACAGTTTACACTGTCTTTTTTATCATATCTTTATCCACCGAAATGACCGCAAAATAATCGGGGTGCTTTTCTTGAATCGCCGATTCTACCTTTTTGCTCAGTTCACTATCGGTCAGTTCATACTTAAAGGGAACCACCAGATCGAAAAGAACATTGCTATGGGTGGTGCCCCGCACCAGCCGCAGGTCGTGGTAGGTCACCGGCGGGAACTGCTCCAAAATCTCCTTGAGTTCCTCCCGCAGGACATCCAGCGCGGGATCGGTGGTGACAATGGGATCCATATGGATGGAAACCAAAATTCCCATCTCTTCCTTCAGATCCCGCTCCACATTATCGATGATATCGTGGCTGACCAAAATATCCACCTCGGCGGGAACTTCCGCGTGCAAAGAAGCGAACATCCGCCCCGGTCCATAGTTATGGACGATCAGGTCGTGGATGCCGACAATGCCCTCATAAGAAAGCACCTTTTCTTTGATCTGCTCCGCCAAGGTCTCATCAGCGCCCTCGCCCAAAAGCAGTTGGATGGTATCCTTCATCAGCATGACCCCGGCATACATAATGATTCCTGCCACAATAACGCCCATAATGCCATCGGTATTATAGCCGATCAGCGGGCTGATAACGATCGAGACCAGGATCGCCGCGGTGGAGATGACATCGTTGATGCTATCGCGGAAATTGGCATATAATGTATCGCTTTGGATCGCCTTGCCCATCGAACGGTAGAACAACCCTTGCCATAATTTAAAGGCGACAGAGAGCAGCAAGGTCACCCAAAGCAGTGGGGTCACATCCATCGCCCTGGGATGGAAAATTTTGGGCAAAGACTCCTTTGCCAAGGTAAACCCCACCACCACCATCACCATGGAGATCAGCATGGCGGCGATATATTCCATCCGCCCATGACCGTAGGGGTGCTCTTCATCGGCTTGCTGGTTGGATAATTTAAAGCCGATCAGGGTGATGACCGAAGATAAACTATCGGATAGATTATTAAAGCCGTCGGCAATGATGGCGATGGCGCCAAAAAGCGCCCCGATCAAAATCTTTGCCGCCGCCAGCAGCAGGTTGGTGGCGATCCCCACCGCACCTGCCACAGTGCCGTAGCGGGCACGGACCGCAGGATCGGCGGTGTTTTTATAATCCTTGATAAACAACCGTTTGATCAGATTTGTCATAATTTCCCTCTCGTATTTTGCAAAAATTGACCGCGCTGAGCGCGGTCAATTGATCAATTTAATTCCAATATGAATCTTTGATAGCAGCGATTAAATACGGTGGCTGCTTCGCAGCGGCGCGCATCATTTTGAGGATTAAAGTTCCCCTCATGATCGCCTTGAAAGAGCCCTGCAGCACTGCATTTTGCCACCCATTCCACCGCCCATGCGTCAATCTTTGCCTGATCGACATACTGCTTTGGCGGTTGATCGGCAGCCTCAGTGGGAATCAGGCTCTTGCCCATCACAGTTTCAACGGCATTGCCCAACATCTTGCACATTTCCTGGCGGGTGATCTGCCGATTGGGATCAAAGGCGGTCTCCGAAACCCCTTCGGTCACTCCGACCGCATAGGCCCATGCCACGTGTTTATAATACCATTCATAATTCGGAACATCTGCAAACCGCTCCACTTCATAGGTCGAAACATCCGCTCCGCATAAGCGAGAAAGAGCGGTAACGAACTGAGCGCGGGTAATGGAGTCCATCGGCTTAAAGTCGGTGGCGCTCATACCATTGAAGATTCCCGCTTGGATTGCTTCCGTCACATCCTTATAATACCATTCTTTTTCATCCAGATCCAAAAATTGGTTTTGGTTTTTATAGACCGGAATGATAAAATGCGCCTTGGCATTGGGGTCGGAATACGCGCGTTTTAAGATCTGCGCCTCCTTTTCCGGTGCCTGTGCATCGGTCATATAAGATTTGTTCCAGAATCCGGAATAGCGGAAAAAGTAGGGCGTGGTGGCGCCGCGATCCAAATATTGATCCTTCACCCAGTTGGCACCCTCCACAATGGCGGTCTCTTTCGTACTCCAATGGCGTCGCATTGCATAAATCATACAATATTGAGGATTACTGTCGTATGCACCAATCCCATAGAAATTATAATAAGTACCGCCAAGGTCAAACGTTTCGTGATAGACTCCGGTGTCCCGATCGGTCACCTTGCTGACCGAGGTCATCCCCATGGAAAAAGCGGAGGTCCCATAACCGCTCTCCAACGCTGTACGGCAAGCGATATAATAGGGATTCATCAGCAAAGAACTCGACGTGTTTTTGAAATAGGACAACGCTTCCTCTTTTTTGATCACCGCTTCGTTTGCCCAAATGTTTTTGATCCCTTCATCATTCCAGCTTTCCGGATCATAGGTATCGATATCCAAAAAAGCAAAAATACGATCTTCGTTGAGATAATAGAGCGGATCGATATACTGCTTTCTGCTGGCGCCGTATTTTTGCACCGTTTCATCAAAGGTCAGTTCGGGATCGACAAAGGTAAAGCTCCAATTAGGATGTGTTTCCTTTAAAGCATTGATCTGCTTTTCATAGTGGGCAGGCATCTCCACCTCTTCCCAATTCCAACGGATATAATTTTCCTCGGCAGTGTCCTTGACATAGCCCACATAGCTGTTTGTCTTGGCTAACGCGCCGCCGGAATAGATCGATTTAACATATTGAACCTTTGCCCATTCCCCTTCGGTCCCCAAATAATACACCGTTGTCCCGCCATCCAGGTTGGTCAGGACCGACGCGGTCGCGGAGGGAGCCTGCCGCAAATTGACCGAACTGCTGACCACTACTTTGGCGTAAGAATTACTCAAAGCATTCGGATCGGTAAAGACCAGCAAATATTCCTTGACCGAACCGTCGGGCAAGGTGCCGCGCAACGTTGCTTTGGCACGTCCGTAGCCCAAATTCAAAGCACTACCCATCTGATAGGCTTCATTCAGATAGGGATAATGCCCTGCATACTGCTCCACCTGCACACTCAATGCAGTAAAACCGGTGAAACCGGTAATACTGCAGTTATTATAATCCTGCGGATAGATCAAGTAATATCCATCCTCAAAATCAAAGGTGAAATCAAAGCCCGAAACCGCAATCGAATAATTGGGTTCGGCAATGGGCGGATCTTCGGTGACCGGCGGATCTTCGGTAATCGGCGGTTCCTCGGTAATCGGCGGTTCTTCGGTGACCGGCGGTTCTTCGGTAATCGGCGGTTCTTCGACAACCGGTTGCTCCTCGGCAGCGGCGCAGAAGGGCATAGAACCCAGCATCAATACCGCCAAAACTGCCGCAATAATATGTATGAACTTATTCAGCCCAGTTATGCGCAACTTTCTGAACATCATCATCGTCCTCCAAAGCATCCAGAAGCAACTGCATCTTGAACCGCTCTTTTTCATCGGTCAAAGATACATCGTTATCGGCGATACGGGTCACCTCGGCGGTCAAAAATTCATAGCCCGCCTCCTCCAACGCCACACGCACAGCGGAAAAAGCGGTGGGGGCGGTAAGGATCTCAAAGGCATCGCCTTCGCCGTCGAAATCATCGGCGCCGTTATCCAGCGCACACATCATCAGTTCGTCCTCATCCACATCTTCTTTATCGACGATCAGCACGCCCGCTTCCTTGAACTGCCATAAAACACTGTTGGAAGCACCGAGATTGCCGCCGAATTTATCAAAATAATGGCGAAGATTGGCAGCGGTACGGTTGCGATTATCGGTCAGGCAATCGACCACAACGGCGACGCCGCCGGGACCGTAGCCTTCATAGACCAGATTTTCATAGTTGCTGGTATCCCCCTCGCCCGCCGCCTTTTTGATGGCGCGCTCGATATTATCGTTGGGAACATTGGCGGCTTTCGCCTTGGCGATCGCATCCGCCAAGCGGGAGTTGGCCGCGGGGTTGGCGCCGCCTTCCTTAACGATGACGCTGATCTCCCGCGCCATCTTGGTGAAGATCTTGGCGCGCTGCGCATCGGTTTTACCCTTTTTGTTTTGAATATTATGCCATTTAGAATGTCCGGACATTACAGTTTCGCTCCTTAAAAAACAGATATTTTTACATTTTACAGTATAACATATTATATTTATAATTTCAACCCTGCTTTTGGTTGCAAATCCTGCCAATCTCTGCTATAATAGGTTTATCAAAAAACGAGGTTATCATAATGAAAAAATTAGAACTTCTCAAAAAATTCCGCTATGCGCTGATCTTTTTCTTTGTTATCTTCTTTACCGCGCTGGCAGGTCAGTCCTTCCCCGAAAACTATTTTCACCTTGCCGATCCGCTGGTAATGATGGCGGCGGTGGTGTTGCCGCTCCCCCTTGCGCTGGTCGTTTCAGTCGTCGCCTGTGTGGCGGCGGATTGGATCAAAGGCTATGCTCTTCTGACCATCACCACCGTAATCGCAAAGATCCTGCTGGTTTTGGCGGTCAAAGGCTTATTAAAACTTCCCCCCGCCGAAAAATTCCCCGATCTCCTCGCCGCACCCGCCGCTTTAATTTCTGTTCCCTACTATTATTTGGGCACAGCCGTAAATTCATTTTATAATGCGTTCTCTCTTACCAACGATACCCCTTTGGGTTCTCAGATAGGCACCGCACTTGCCTATGCCACGCGGGTCTTGCAAAAAGAAGCAATACAGGCGCTCTTAAGCGTTTTGCTCTTTATCCTGCTTTACGGAATTTACAAGAAAATGAAGGAACGCAAAGCCAAAAAACAAACCGACGAAGAATAAAAAATCCCACATTTGTTAAGTGCCCATAAGGACACTTGACAGCGATATAAATTCCTTCGGAATTTTCGATATAATTTAAGTCCCACTTGCGATTGGCAAGTGGAGCTTAAATTTCGATATAGACTGCGTCTGCGAGGTGCCTTTAAAAGTGTTTAAGGCGCGAGGAATGAATATCATATCGCAATTTTGCTTGCAAAATTATATCGTGTGTTTTCCATATCGTATCGGCAGAATGCCGATATCTCGCTTGAAATACAAAAAAATCTCTCAACTGATCCAATGAAGCCAAATTGAGAGATTTTTCTTTTTATTCACTGTCCCTTAGGGTACACCGCGTTCGTGGGATTTTTTATTCTAAAGGTTGTTCTTCCAAAAGGAGTTCTTCGGGATCCGGTTCTTCTTCGATCGGTTCATCCTCCACGATGGGTTCTTCCTCTATAATTGGCTCTTGCTCCACGATGGGCTCTTCCTCTTCTTGGAAAGAGTCCTCGGAAGGATCGGCCGAGCCGGTATACCAGCGGGTGAGATCCACACCGTTTTCTTCGATATATTGCTCGAAGGAAATATCCTCGAAAATGAGGGCGTTCATCTGCTTTGCGGCATAGTCCAGATTATAATAGCAGCAGGAACCTAAACCCGGAACATCCATACCATATTCGATCATAATATCAAAGGAGGGCATCCGCGCCTCTTTAAATTGCAGCCCCTCGTTGGATAAAATTCCTGCCAACTCAAAAATATCGCCATAGTCCAGCGAGGTCTCCATATAGGGAAGCAGGGCTTTGATCAGGCGGGGATATTGAGTCGCCCGCATGGAAAGCGCTTTTTCAAACATCTGGTGCATCACCGACCGTTGACGCTCGGTACGGCCGGGGTCGTTATTGGTGCCGTTGACGGTCGCTACCTTGCGGATCCGGGAATACGCCACCGCCTGCACCCCATTGAGTTTCTGCACACCCGCCTGCTTGATATAATCCTCGGCGGTGCCGCGCTCGCGGTGCATCGATTTGATATGAATATTGGCATTTTGAACCTCGGCTTCGGTCAGTTCCGCTTCGATGCCGCCCAACACCTCGATGATCTCCGCCATTCCGACAAAATCAACCGTGGCATAATCGTTGATGTTCAACTTAAAGGTTTGGTTGAGGGTTTTGATGGCCAGCGGCGCACCGCCCAAGTTATAGGCGGCGTTGATCTTTTGGTAACCGTATCCTTCCACCTCGACCAAACTATCCCGCATCACCGAGATGAGCTTGATATCGTTGTGAACCGCATCGATGGAGATGATCATAATGGAATCGGAAAGACCGCGAAAACTATCGTTGCGCGCATCGATGCCGAATAATGCAATATTGGTAATTCCATCGGGGGCATCCATCGCCAATTCGGCGCTGATGCCAAGTTCTTCATAATTCAATTGGACTTTATTGTAACGAAAACTGTTGACGATCTCCATCATACCGCAGCCCGCCATCGCCAGCAGCAGCACGATCAAAATCATCGGAACAATAAATACCCGCAGTTTTCCTCGGGGATCCTTCCATCTCATTCTAATTTCACCTTTAAATTTTCATGGTCAACCCGATGCGGCTCTTTTTCAGATCCACCGAAAGGACCTTGACCTTGACAATATCGCCCACCTTTAAAACTTCGCCGGGATGGCGGATATAGCGGTCGCAGATCTGGGAGATATGCACCAAGCCGTCCTCATGGACACCGATATCGACAAAGGCGCCGAAATCAATGACATTACGAACCGTTCCCTGCAGCAACATTCCTTCCCGCAGGTCTTCCATCTTCAAAACATCGGTCTTCAAAATGGGGCGGGGCAGTTCGTCGCGGGGATCGCGGCCGGGTTTTTGCAGGAAGGAGGCGATATCCACCAAGGTGGGTAAGCCGATCCCCAGTTCCTCTGCCAGCTTTGTTCCGCTGTTGCCCTCGGTAAATTTAGAGATGCCCGAAACCGCACCGTTTTGCAGATCTTCGGCAGAATAGCCGCACTTTTGCAAAAACAGCCGCGCGGCAGGATAGCTTTCGGGGTGGACGGCGGTATTATCCAGCGGTTCGTCTCCGCCGGAGACCCGCAAAAATCCTGCGCATTGCTCATAGGCTTTGGGGCCCAATTTGGCCACCTTCAACAGTTCCTTGCGGGAACGGAAAGCACCCTTCTCTTCCCGATAGGCGACAATGTTTTTGGCGATGGAGGAATTGATCCCTGCCACCTGCGCCAGCAGCGGTGCGCTGGCGGTATTGAGTTCCACACCCACCGAGTTAACGCAGTCTTCCACCACGCCGCCCAAGGCTTCGCCCAGGCGGGCTTTGGGCATATCGTGCTGATACTGACCGACGCCGATGGATTTGGGATCGATCTTGACCAGCTCCGCCAAGGGATCCTGCAAGCGGCGGGCGATGGAGACCGCCGACCGCAGCGAAACATCAAATTGGGGGAATTCTTCCGCCGCCAATTTGGACGCGGAATAGACCGAAGCCCCTGCTTCGTTGACGATGACATAATGCACCGGTGTATCCAATTCGCGGATCATTTCTGCCACAAACTGCTCCGATTCGCGGGAGGCGGTACCGTTGCCGATGCTGATGAGGCTGACCTTGTGCTTTTTGATCAGTGCCTTTAATTTGACCTTCGCCTCTTCTATTTTATTTTGGGGCGGTGTGGGATAGACCACGGTGGTATCCAATACCTTACCGGTAGCATCTACCACCGCGATCTTACAACCGGTGCGGTAGGCAGGGTCCAACCCCAAGGTCACCATATCCTTAATGGGCGGCTGCATCAGCAGATGCCGCAGGTTGACCGAAAAGACGCCCATCGCCTGCTCCTGCGCCCGCTCACTCATGGTATTGCGGATCTCCCGCTCCATCGAAGGATCGATCAAGCGGTCAAAGGCATCGGCAGCGGCAACGGAGACCTGCGCCGCACTTTTGGAATCGTTCTTCACATACGCCTTTTCCAAAATGGCCACAGCGGCGGCTTCATCCACCTTGATCTTGACTCTCAAAATTTCTTCCGCTTCGCCGCGGTTGAGTGCCAAAATGCGATGGCCGGGGATCTTACGGACCAGTTCTTCAAAAGCATAGTACATCGCAAAAACGCCTTTTTCATCCTTACTATCGGCGATCTGCTCGGAGGAAACCATCGCTTCTTTTAGGTAGAACGCACGCAGGCGGCGGCGCATCTCGGCATCATCGGAGATGGTCTCGGCGATGATATCTCTCGCACCCTGCAGCGCATCTTCAGCGGTGGGAACTTCCTGCTCTTCGTTGATATAATTTGCCGCTTCGGCGAGGGGATCCAAGGCGGGATCCTGCTCCAAAATGGCCAAGGCCAGCGGCTCCAGACCCCGCGCTTTTGCCTTGCCGGCGCGGGTCTGCTTTTTCTGCTTATAGGGGCGGTAAAGATCCTCCACCTCCGCCAAGGTGGCGGCGGCATCGATCTGCATTTGGAGTTCCTCCGTCATCTTTTCCTGGGCAATGATGGCGGCGCAGACCTCTTCTTTGCGCTTGATCAGATTGCGTAGGTAGGTCAGCCGATCGGAAAGGGCACGCAGCACCTGATCATCCAATCCGCCGGTCGCTTCCTTACGGTAGCGGGCGATAAAAGGGATAGTATTGCCATCGTCCATCAACGCCACCGCGGCAGCAACCTGGATTTCTTTGATCTTTAATTCTTGAGCAAGGGTTTTATTGATATCCATTTGATTCTCCTATGGTCGAAAATGTTGAAACGGCACAGCCGTTTCGACATTTCATTATGCATGATATAATTTCTTAGTTTGATAGCGGGGTTCGCAGGTAAGGTTGATACCCAGCTTGCGGAAGGTCTGCTCATCCACGCGGGAGAGAATGACCGAAGAATGGGCTTCCAAGCCCTTGAGTTTTTCCAGCTGATCCATCGCCAGCTTGGCGCGTTCATCGGTGGCGGCGCAGATGGAAAGGGCGATCAGCACCTCATCGGTATGCAGCCGCGGGTTATGGTTGCCCAGAACACCGGTCTTCATCCGCTGGATCGGCTCGATAATGGTGGGTGAAAGAAGCTGAACCTCATCGGGAATATCGCCCAACACCTTCAATACATTCAAAAGCATCGACGAAGAAGCACCCAGCAGGGAGCTGGTCTTGCCGGTGATGATCCGCCCATCCTCCAATTCGATGGCGGTGGCAGGAGCACCGGTTTCTTCCGCCTTTTCGACCGCGGCGGCAGCCACAGGGCGATCGGCGACCGAGATCTGCAGTTGGTTCATCAACAGTTCGATCTTGGAGACCTCGCTCTGCTCGCTGTTGCCCTGCCGCACTGCGCTGAGGGCGGCATAATAGCGGCGGATGATCTCCTGATTGGCGGCGGCGCGCACCACCTCATCGTCGCTGATGGCGCAGCCTGCCATATTGACCCCCATATCGGTGGGGCTCTTATAAGGGGATTGACCCATGATCCGCTCCATCATCGCGTTGACCACAGGGAAAATTTCCACGTCGCGGTTATAGTTGATCGCGGTTTCACCGTAGGCCTCCAGATGGAAGGGGTCGATCATATTCACATCGTCCAGATCGGCGGTAGCCGCTTCATAGGCCACATTGACCGGATGCTTTAAGGGGATATTCCAGATGGGGAAGGTTTCAAATTTGGCATAGCCCGCCTTGATGCCCCGCTTTTGCTCGTGATAGAGCTGGGATAAGCAGGTCGCCATTTTTCCGCTGCCGGGGCCGGGGCCGGTGACAACGATCAGTTTGCGGGTGGTTTCGATAAAATCATTTTTTCCAAACCCTTCATCGCTGACGATCAAGGGAATATTGGAGGGGTATTCGGGAATGGTATAATGGCGATAGACCTTGATGCCGAGATTGATCAGCCGCTTTTCAAAAGCCACCGCCAAAGGTTGCTCGGTCCAGCGGGTAATGACCACGCTGCCCACATATAAGCCGATGCCGCGGAAGGCATCGATCAGCCGCAGGGTATCCAGATCATAGGTGATGCCCAGATCGCCGCGACGCTTATTTTTTTCAATCGCGTTGGCATCGATGGCGATGACGATCTCTGCATCGTCCTTCAATTCCAAAAGCATCTTGACCTTGGAATCGGGCTTAAAGCCGGGGAGCACCCGAGAAGCGTGAAAATCGTCAAACAACTTGCCGCCGAACTCCATATAGAGCTTATCGCCGAACATCGCGATGCGGTCGCGGATATTCTGCGACTGCAAGCGGACATATTCTTCATTATCAAAACCCATTCTGGCCATAAATACACCCCTTTCAATCAATAAATTATTATACCTAATTTCAAATCATCTTTCAAGGGCATTTTTATATTTTTCGCAAAAAGAAAGAGAAGGTTTACAAACAAATTCCCATTCGGTATAATAAAAATATAAACGATAAAGGAGAAAACTATGAAAATTGCAGTCATTACCGGTGCCTCCAGCGGGATGGGGCGGGAATTTGCGGTTCAGCTGGCCGCCCAAGAACAATTTGATGAATTTTGGATCATCGCCCGCCGCGAAGCGCGGCTGGAAGAATTAAAGAAGGAACTTTCCATCCCCTGCCGCGTCCTCCCGATGGACCTCACCGATGAGGCGGCTTTGGAAAGCTACAGCCTGCTCTTAAAGCAAGAAAAACCGGAGGTCTCCCTGCTGATCAATGCCGGCGGATTCGGGCGGTTTGGTCGCTATGATCAGATCCCCTTGGAGGATTGCATGGATATGATCGACCTCAACTGCAAGGCACTGGTCTCCATGACCCAGCGCACCCTGCCCTATATCCCCGATGGTGGACGGATCCTGCAGGTGGATTCCCTTTCTGCCTTCCAGCCGGTGCCTTATCTCAATGTCTATGCCGCCACCAAGGCCTTTGTTCTGAGCTATTCCCGCGCCCTTAAGGCGGAGCTGAAGGACCGCAACATTCAGGTTTTGGCCTTTTGCCCCGGCTGGGTGACCACCGAATTTTTTGACCACGCCTACCTCACCGGCAAAGAAGCGGTTACCTATTATAACAAGGTCTTTACCGCCGAAGAGGTGGTACGCGATGCGCTCAAAGCCTTAAAGAAGGGCAAAGATGTCTGCGTTCCCGGCTGGCAAAATAAACTGCAGGTGCTGGGCGTGAAACTCCTGCCCACCAAGCCGGTCATCAAGGTCTGGATGAAGCAACAAAAACATAAATCCTAATAATAAAAAAGCCGCAGTTTTCAAAAACTGCGGCTTTTTATTTTAATCTTCAATTTTAAAAATCTTTTTGATTTCATCGTCGATGACAGGCGGGATCTCCTCCAGCTTTTCGGGATGCGCCATATAATCCTGGAACCGACGGAACGCCAATGCAAAATAACTTCCGCTGGCGATCCGCTCATCCATAACAATGCCTAACGGCATACATTTTTCGTGGATGATCTCGCCGCCCTTGCGCTTGGGAACTTCGCGGTTGATGCCCATCGCCATCGCCACCGAGGTGGTGCCGAATTCATAGATATGATGATAGATGGCATTGGTACGGATGCTGGCAAGATCGGTAATGACCAGCGAAATATGGAAAGGGCTCATATCGATGATGCTCTTGGGGAGCATTCCATGCTTATCCATCCAGCGCAGGAACTTCACTCCG
The DNA here is from genome assembly GCA_045602565.1 of Eubacteriales bacterium. Lineage (GTDB taxonomy): Bacteria > Bacillota > Clostridia > Oscillospirales > QAKW01 > QAKW01. The sequence continues at coordinate 18,057 of JAZSBU010000068.1, forward strand.
CCCCGCAGCAAGCCGGGGACAGAGAGCAACGCGCTGATGATCTTTTCGGTACCGTTATCGGGGTTTTCCTTGCGGTTTTCGTCGATATACTCCGTCAGCCGCTCCTGCACCTTATACACATTATCGGTGGGTTGGAAATAGATCTTGCTCATGGTGCCGCTTTGGGTGATATCGCCGCCCTGCAGCACCACCATCCCGACCGCAATTTCCTTGCGGGCATAGAAATTACTGTTTACTACAAAATGGTTGAGTTTCGGAAATTCATCGATAACGCGGATATACGCCGCCAGCAACACCGCCAGCCGCGAGATCTTCATCCCTTCGTCCCGCTTGCGGTGGACATACGCCGCCACCGGATCCACCGGGATATCGATGGTGATCATATTCATCGAGTCCACCCGCTTATCCATCACGTGCGCCGCGACGGTATACATCGGGTCGGTAATCTTCAGCCGAATTCCGTCTTTTCTTTTCATAAATTTTCCCCCATTATGAATAATGCACTATTATTATACAGGATTTTATCGCATTAGGCAAGAAAAATGTCGATATGTGAAAAATTTCTAATTTTTCTTGCCCTTGATTTTCCATATATATCTTGTTATAATTTGAAGGAAATTTTGACTTTTACAAAAGGGATAACATATGAAACAAATTCGCAACAACCTATTCCCCATATTAGCGGCGATGATCTGGGGCTCTGCCTTTGTCGCCCAGAGTGTGGGCGCGGAATATTTTCCGCCCTTTGCCTTCAACGCGGTGCGTTCCTGCATCGCCACCGTTGCTTTGCTGGTGGTGGTTCTTCTTTTTGCCAAGGTGCGCAAGGAGCCCATCCTTCCCGCAAAAGAGCAGCGTAAAGCGTTGCTGATCGGCGGGCTTTGCTGCGGCGGTGTTCTGGCCTGTGCCTCTGCCTTGCAGCAGGCAGGGCTGGGGGAGACCGATCCCGGAAAGGCGGGCTTTATCACCGCCCTTTATATCGTCTTGGTCCCCATCGCATCGCTCTTTTTCAAAAAACGTGCCCCTCTCACTGTCTGGGGTGCGGTCATTATTGCGGCGGCGGGCTTATATTTCCTTTGCATCGATCCCACAAAAGCCTTTCAGATCCAATCGAGCGATCTGCTTTTGATCGGCTGTGCCATCTGCTTCACCGCGCACATTATGGTGGTGGATCATTTTACCCAAAAGGTCGATGGCGTCAAGCTCTCGCTGATGCAGTTCTTCTTTGTTGCCGTCTTTTCCGGGCTGTTAATGCTGTTTTTCGAGCAGCCCGATTGGACCCTTTTGCCCCATTGCACTGTCCCCCTGCTCTATACCGGTGTCCTTTCCAGCGGTGTCGCTTATACCCTGCAGATCTTGGCGCAAAAGGATGCCAATCCCAGCGTTGTTTCGCTGCTGATGAGCTTGGAATCGGTCTTTGCGGTGTTGGCGGGCCTGCTCTTTGGCGATCGGATGAGCGGTTGGGAATGGCTGGGCTGCGGCTTGATGCTGATCGCGGTGTTCATCGCCCAGCTCCCGCCCTTGACAAAAACCAAAAAATAGTGTAAAATTACACTTGAGCAAGTATGTGTTGCTCGAATCTGGAATACAGAGGTGATTGCATGACGCGCGAAGCCTTCATTGCCCTTTGCGACCGCAAAGAAAAGCTGGTCCGCAATGAGCTGGGCTATAGTCAGGAAAAAATGAGTTCCCTGCTCGGCGTATCCAAAAAGACCTTAGTTGAAATCGAAAAATGGCGCTCCTCGCTGGGTTGGCAGGGCGCTGTCACTCTATGCACATTATTTTCAAATACCCGCGAGATCACCCTCGCCTTCGGTACCGACATTCCTGCCTTTCTGCAGGCAATGACCGAGGATGCCGCTTATCTTGCACCGGTGGAATCTCCCTATGCGGTTTGGAACACCATTTTGCAGCTGGATGGAGCAACCATCGAGCAAAATGCCGCCAGTCAATTGTATCGCCTGCGGGCAGGTGGGAAGACTTTGGCCGCCTCTTTTGAATTGGCAGAATTGAGAAAGAGGTGCAATGTATGAATTGGATCCAATATACCATCAACAGTTTTAAAAAGCTGCGTACCCAAGATGTCAAAGACTGCATCGATCGGGTAGAGCAGCGTACCGGAAAAAGCAAAGCGATGATCCTTTGGGATATGGCGCTTTGCGCTTTTCGCCATCAGGCAGGATACCACGATTATACCATCTTCGGGATGTATGATATGACCGAAGAGCAGAGAAAAAATCTTCTCACCCGCGGCAAAAATCAAGCATACATCGAGGCGCTCAACGATCCTGCTGACCGCCATTATTTTGAAAATAAGAGCGAGTTTTTGAAGTTGTTTGCCGATGAGATCGGCAGAGATTATCTGGATATCTCCAACGCTACCTTTGATGATTTTGATGCCTTTTTCCAAAAACACGGTCAGATGATCGCCAAACCCGAAGCGGGGCTTGGCGGCAAGGATGTGGAAAAGGTCGATCCGGAAGAAGAAGGCAGCATTGTCGCCCTCTATAACCGGTTGAAAACCGGCGGGCAGACCTTGATCGAAGAGGTGCTGGAGCAGCATGTGGCGCTCGATGCCCTTTATCCCGATGCGGTCAATACCGTGCGGATGGTAACCATCACCGACGAACACCATGCGCCCCATCTGATCTATGCCGCCATGCGGCTGGGTCGGCGCGGTTCGGTCATCGATAATTTCCATTCCGGCGGGCTGATCTGCCCTATTGATCTGAAGAAGGGTGTGCTGATCGGTCCTGCCGCCAGCCAAGAGGGGGAAGCCTTTGATACCCATCCCGATACAGGGATTCATTTCGACGGCTATTTCCTCCCCTATTGGAAAGAAGTCCTTGCGCTGACCGCAAAGGCGACCCAAAAAGTTCCCGGCATCCGCTTTGTTGGTTGGGATCTGGCCATCACACCGAAAGGACCGGTCCTGGTGGCAGGAACGCCGACACCGGGCCACGATATTTATCAATTAGTTGCTCAAAACCCCGAGAAAAAGGGAATGTTACCGGTCTTTGATGCGGCCGTTCCTTATGAATGGGTTAAATCTAAAAAATAAAGAAAAGGATATAGAACCATGCTGGATATTAAGTTTATTCGCGAAAATCCCGAACTTGTCAAGGAAAACATCCGCAAGAAGTTCAAAGATGCCAAGCTGCCGCTGGTAGACGAAGCCATCGCGCTCTATGAAGAAAAACTTTCCTGCAATAAGCGCGCCGATGATCTGCGCGCCAACCGCAACCGCCTCTCCAAGCAGATCGGTATGCTGATGGGTCAAGGCAAGCGGGAGGAAGCTGAAGAGATCAAAGCCCAGGTCAGCGCGCAGGCCAATGAGCTTGCCGAGCTGCAAAAGAAGGAAAGCGAGCTGCAGGCAAAGCTCAACGAAGTGATGATGAAGATCCCCAACATCGTCGACCCTTCCGTTCCGGTGGGCAAAAACGACGAAGAGAACGTGGAAGTGGAGCAATTCGGCGAAAAGACCACGCCCGATTTTGAGATCCCCTATCATACCGATATTATGGCAAAATTCGCCGGCATCGATAAGGAAGCCGCCGGTCGCGTGGCGGGCGAAGGCTTCTATTATCTGATGGGCGATATTGCGCGGTTGCATAGCGCGGTGCTCTCTTATGCCCGCGATTTTATGATCGATAAAGGCTTTACCTATTGTATCCCGCCCTTTATGATCCGCAGCAATGTGGTGACCGGCGTGATGAGTTTTGAAGAGATGGACGCGATGATGTATAAGATCGAAGGCGAAGATCTCTATCTGATCGGTACCAGCGAACATTCCATGATCGGTAAGTTTATCGATACCATCACCCCCGAAGAGAGCCTGCCTCTCACCCTGACCAGTTATTCCCCCTGCTTCCGTAAGGAAAAGGGTGCCCACGGCATTGAGGAGCGCGGTATCTACCGCATCCATCAATTTGAAAAGCAGGAAATGATCGTCATCTGCAAGCCCGAAGAGAGCATGGATTGGTTCCATAAAATGTGGAGCTATTCCGTCGAGCTGTTCCGCTCGCTGGATATCCCTGTTCGGACTCTGGAATGTTGCACCGGCGACCTGGCCGATCTGAAGGTCAAATCCTACGATGTGGAAGCCTGGTCTCCCAAGCAGCAAAAATATTTCGAGGTCTGCTCCTGCTCCAATCTGGGCGATGCCCAGGCGCGGCGCCTCGGCATCCGCGTCAAGGGCGAGGACGGCAAGAAGTATCTTGCTCATACCTTGAACAACACTGTGGTTGCTCCGCCCCGTATGCTGATCGCATTCTTGGAGAACAACCTGCAGTTCGACGGCGAAAAATATTCCGTTCGCATCCCCGAAGCCCTGCGCCCCTATATGGGCGGAAAAGAGCTGATCGAAGAGAAATAATTAAAAAGGAGACTTTTAAAAATGGCAGAACTTTTTGAAGTTGCAATGATTTTATGTTTTGGTGCCTCTTGGCCGATGAGTGTTGTTAAATCCTATAAAGCCCGCACAGCCAAGGGAAAAAGCTTATTATTTTTATTGCTGATCATCACCGGTTATGTGGCAGGAATTACCTCCAAGCTGATCAACGAAGCCTATATGGCTTCTATCGCCACTAAATGGTATGTGCTGTTCTTCTATGTCGTGAATTTGTTGACGGTCAGTACCGACCTTTGCCTCTACTTCAGAAACCGTAAATTGGATAAAAAGGCTGCAGAAGAGGAGGTAAATGGATAATGAAAAAAGTCCTCTTGATCGGCGATTCCATTCGGATGGGCTATGATAAATATGTGCAGGAATCTTTGGAAGATTCCGCCGAGGTTTATTATCCCGACGAAAATTGTAAATTTGCCCAATATATTCTGCGGATGGTTCTCCGCTGGAAAAACCAAGCACCCGAAGATATCGACTTGGTCCATTGGAACGCAGGTCTTTGGGATGTCATCGAGCTTTACGGCGACGGTCCTTTGACCCCGATCGAATACTATGTTCAAATGATTAAGCGCGTGGATAAACGGTTGCGGATGTTCTATCCCAACGCAAAGATCGTTTTTGCCACCTCCACCGCGGTCATCGAATCGGGCAACAGCAGCAATCATTCCCGCTCCAATGCCACCATCGAAGCCTATAATCAGGCGGCGATCGAAGCACTGAAGGATACCGATACCATCATCAATGATCTCTATGCCCTCACCAAGGATGCCCCCGAGGAATGGCATTCCGACCGCACCCATTATAAAACCCCTGTTGCGATCCAAGCGATCGGCGGGCAGGTCGTTGACGTGATCTGCAAGGAACTGGACATTTCCTCCAAGGAAATTGATATGGAAACCTTCAATCCCACACACTACAGTAAAGATAATATCGGATTTTAATGATAAAAAGCAGTCTGCGAAGGCAGGCTGCTTTTTGATTAATACAAAACTCTCTATCAAATCCGCCGCAGGCGGTATGGAATCATCGCGCAAGCGATGGATGGCATTGCTTGCTTTGGCAAGCGGATGGTATCAACGCGTAAGCGTTGGATGGAATCACGCGAAATGCCCACATAACTGTGGGATAACATACAACCTTCGGTTGATGCCATACTGCGCAGAGCGCAGATTACATACACGCTTCGCGTGATAAAAAAGACGGCTCTGCATTTGCAGAGCAAGTTCAGAATTTGTATACAACCACACTTAGAACGCTTGACTTTTTAGCATAATAAAAGACGGCTCTGCAAATACAGAACCGTCTTTTTTTATGTCGGTTCTTACTTAACGGTAACATTTTTTACTTATAACATAATAAAAAGCAGTCTGTTTTGACAGACTGCTTTTTGTTATGTCGGCATTACCTCATTTATGGCAACGCTTTTTACTTATAACATAATAAACACGACCATCAATTGATGGTCGTTTTTGTTATGTCGGCATTACGTATCTTCCCGGGCCGTCACCAGCCAAGTATTGTCCGCATGAAGTTGCTTAACTACCGTGTTCGGAATGGGAACGGGTGGGACCAACTCATAATCAACA
>JAZSBU010000069.1:0-9988 GCA_045602565.1 Eubacteriales bacterium
ATCCGACTTTAACTTTCAAAACAATTCAGAAATCAAACGTGCATTGCATCAATTGGAATCTAAATTTTCTCTTGCAAAATAATGAATTATAGTTTATAATTTATTTCAATGTGTTAATAGAAAGGTGGTTTTCCTCGATGAAATGTCCATACTGCGGCAAACCCGATAGTAAGGTCATCGACTCTCGTCCCACTGACGATGAAGAAAAGATCCGCCGTCGTCGTGAATGCATCAGTTGCGCCAAGCGGTTTACAACCTTTGAGGCAATTGAAACGATCCCCTTGGTGGTGATCAAAAAAGATAAAACCCGCGAACCTTTTTCAAAGGAAAAGATTATGAAGGGCCTGCTTCGTGCCTGTGAAAAACGCCCTGTTAGTGTCGCTGAGATGGAAAAAATCGTCTCGGATGTGGAATCGGTTCTTTATAATTCCATGGAAAAGGAAATTACAACGCAATATATCGGAGAATTGGTGATGGAATCGCTGAAGACATTGGATGAAGTTTCTTATGTTCGCTATGCTTCTGTTCACCGTCAATTTAAGGATATTAATTCATTCTACGAAGAAGTTATGAAACTATTAAAGAAAGGATAATTCGTTTATGAAGCAATGTACCCCAATCGTTTTGGAAGAATATGATGGCGAATTGTTCTTTTCGATTACAGATGTTGAGCTTCTTGGTGATGCCTGCGTGATGACTCTGGGTGCAAAGGATGGGGAAGAGCTGGTTGGCTTTAAGATCTCTGTTCCTTTGATTACCAGACGTTTTATGTTTAAGACGATACAATTGATTGTTCCTTCGGGAACCGTTCAGATTTCATCGATCGGCGAAAAAAGCGATCGATTGATTGCAACCTTGGCAAAATATTTCAATCCTTCCTATGAACCTTCCGATGAGTTTACAGATGAAGTTGTTGAGGTGGATTATAAGTTGCGCAATCAAGGCGGATACGACCTGAATCAGGATAAAATTTATTTAAAATTCTATTATGATGAGGAACAGGATGAAGATCTTCCTGCAAACGAGCGTGTCCATTTGAATATGAATTTTACTTTCAACCTCGCTCGCGAATCTGCAAGTTTAATCGAAACGGAAGAAGGTTATTCTGCTGATTTGATCGCATTTTTAATGAAATAATCAATTCCGCTGCATTTGCAGCGGTTGATATGCTGGAGTGGCGCAGCCGGTAGCGCAACTGATTCGTAATCAGTAGGTCGTCGGTTCAAATCCGATCTCCAGCTCCAAAAAGAAAAAGTCACACAATGTGTGACTTTTTCTTTTTTTGTACTTTTCACCTTTCGCAGTTCTCTCTTCACTTTTCTCAGAAACTATCTGTGGTTTTCCGGATAAATTATTAGTGAGGAGGGATAAAGAAATGGTGTGGCTTTGCCACAAATTTGAACTCATATTATCATAGTCCAGTCTGCTGTGAATAAACTATATATGAGAAAGAGCGGTGAAAGAATGATATCAACTTTTATAAAAGGATTATGGATCGGGAGCACATTATCCGTTCCCGGAATTAGTGGCGGAACCATGGCAATGCTTGTTGGAATCTATGAGCCTTTGGTTCGATCCATTAATAAACTGATTACAAAAGAGGAGAAGAAAAAAGATGCGATCTTGTTTCTTCTGGTATTCTCGTTGGGTGGAATTGTTGGATTCTTGACAATTTCTTCGGTGATTTTGAATTTAATTCAAATTGCACCGATGCCGATGACATTCCTATTTTGCGGTGTCATTGTCGGCGGTGTTCCCAAGATATTTGGTGAGATCAAAAAAGAACGATTTTATTGGTATGATCTCATTTATGTTATTTTAGGGTTATTGATCGTTCTTTATATTTCCTATCTTCCCAAAGATATGTTTCAAATTGGTATCAACGTTGATTTTTGGAGTGTGATCAAACAAATTGTCGGCGGGTTAATTGTCGCTTTTGCTTTGGTTTTGCCCGGAATCAGTGTTTCTCATATGCTGTATGTCTTAGGAATTTATGAAAATGTGATAAAAGCCGCTTCTTCGCTTGATATATTGGGGTTACTGCCAATGATATGTGGAATTTCTCTTGGCATCTTATTGTTTGCAAGGTTGATGGATATTTGTTTTATAAAATACAGAAAGCCGATCCATGCTATTATATTTGGGTTTGTTTTAGGATCTGTTTTTGAACTGTTTTCTCGCGGAATGAGCGATAAATTTTCTTTTATATGTATTCCGTTATTTATTATCGGATACTGTTTGATGCATTTGATTACAAAAAAACAAGCCAACGCTTAGCGTCGGCTTGTTTTAATATACCGTTTTTTATCAGTAATCAGTTATGTTGTTTGCGCGACCTTCTTCCAAAAGGATGGCGTTGTTCTCTTCTATATCTTTCTTTTGAATGTAATACAAAAGTTCTTCTCTGAGTGCACCGTCATATTTGGTAATATCGATCTTGACGTTTATCTTATGAGCAATTCGCTGTCTTTCGGGGGGAAGTTCTAAGTAATCACCATATTGTCCGGTCAAATAATGATTATAATCGGGCATAGCAGGGAACAGCTTTCCTCTCAGATTTACTTCTATCGATTGGGCGAACGTTTCTTTGCACATTGTTCCTTTGATAAAACCCTGCGCTACAATTTCTCCTACCTCATGGGCGTTTTTTGCATTGCGATACTTCTGCGCAGTTTTAATGATTTTCCTACAAACCTTATTGTTCAAACCCAGCCAACGGGCAATGATACCAATCGGTGTTTTTTTGAGTTTGATCCAAAGTGTCTTTCCGCTCCAAGGGGGGAGATTGAAAAGAAGGCGCCATCTTCTTAAACTGCGCATTTCTTTTTGAAACAACTCTCTTTTGACCAAATCATCGGGGACTTCATCCACAGGAAGAATATCGATCCACAGGTTGCGGAAGGTCAGCGATTGTTTGCTGGTGGTCCGTGTCCGTGTGTCGATCATACGAGCGAAGGTCTGGCCTTTGAATCCGTTATCAATATTGATGATTTTATAGTAGGGATTGGAAAAGGATTTCCCTACATATTTCTTTAAGAAGGATTCATAATCCTCGCGCAACATAAATAAATCGATGTCGTCATCCCAAGGAATCAGATCTTTATGACGAATAGCACCCAACAGCGTACCGCCCGCTAAAGAATAGGCATACCCTTCCTTTTTACAAAGCCGATCGAATTCACACAGCATATCAAAGGCGATGGCTTGGGTACATTGAATTCGGCTAAGTTCTATAAATGCTTCCATTTTTTAATTTCCCCTCTATTTGAATTATTTAAAAAGTTGTTCATACAGTTTATTGAAGTTTGCGAAGTCATCACTTGTAAATCGCATATTTTGATCTTTATGATCGCGCAGCATGATCAGCAAACGTTGAAGAATATAGCGCATGCCGGTGCCTTCAAAATTGTAACAATAGCGTTTTTTGTATTCATTGTCGAAATGTTTGATTTCGAAATATCCGGTGTTCCACCATTCATCCGGTAATGTAATAATCCCCTTGTCTCCGCAGATAACAAGTTTGTTCGGAAGATCGATGCTGTTGCTGATCTCCATGGTCGCGGCCGCCTTGTCCATCCTTGCTTGAAGCTGTAAATAAAAGCCGTTTTCTCCGATGGGATTTGTGAACTGATGAAAATCAGCGGGCTGGTTTTTAAAGAGTTTATAGAAAACATACAGTCCATAGGACTTTAGCTCGGAAATATTTCGACCATCCGCATTGTTACAAAACATAGAACAATGCATATTCATAACTTTTCCGATAGAACCGCTTTCAATCATCCAAAACATCTGGTTCAGTGCTTGGATGAATGACATTTTAACACAAGGAAGTAAAACCACATTTTTCTCTTTGGACAGTACCATCAGCGATCTAAACTCATCCTCTGAAAGCAAGGCGGGGAAGGAAAGCAATACGTGTTTGCCTGCTTCCAACGCGGGGCGTATATAATGCAGTTGAGACTTTCCGTCCCCTTGAATATAAACGGTATTGATGCCGTCTAAAAACTCATCAAGATTGGAGTATGCCCCTCTCAACTCATAGTTTTGGCAAGCCTGGTTTGCAATATCGGCATCCGGATTAAAAACACGGTCCACATGAATACCGCTGACATATTTACTTTCCAAAACAAAGCCTTTGTCATCGGCGCAGTCAAGAATCATACCGATTTGCAGGTGCTGCTGTTGCTGGCGAAGCATGGTGCTGGAAATATCCTTGGTTCGTTCCAAATATACCACTTCGCAATATTCTTTCAAATAATCAAATTTGCCGCGCCAATCAGAGCCGACAACTAAAACATCCACATTGTAGTTTTGAATGTCTTGGATTTTTTGGCCTTGAAATTCCTCGACAATAATTTCATCTGCAAGGCCGGTTTTTCTAACATTTTCAATTCTCTGAGGAAGACTGTCTTGAACCCCGATCTTACCTCGTTCAATATCATAATTTTCGCCGGTAACACCAACGATCAAATAGTCCCCTAAATCTTTGGCGCGTTTGATGATATTGTAGTGCCCTTGATGAAACAAATCAAAGGTGCCGTATGTGATGACTTTTTTCATTGTTAAACCTCCTCGTTTATGAAGTCGTTTAGCACGTCTTGAGGCAAAGCCGGTTCTTGATTATAAATGAGATTTCCAAAATTGGTTTTGGGATATGCCTTCGTTGGCTCGGTGAAAACAAATTCCACTAACAAGGGGTGTCCCTTTTTGCGTTGTTGAAGTACAGAATCGATCTGTTCAATTTGGTTTATTTGAACAGCGTCAATGCCATATGCTTTAGCTACTTCAGTAAAGTTTGGAGAGGAAAACTCGGGAGAAGCCGCACCATGGTAATTACCGTTAAACAGGGAATCCTGCTGCTGGGTGATCAGCCCCAAACAATTATTATTGAGCACAATGATTACAACATCCAAGTCTTCATTTTTAAGCCACTGCAATTCTTGTATATTCATCTGGAAGGCGCCGTCGCCGCAAAAGCAATAAACGGTTTTGTCCGGATTGGCAACGCCTGCACCAATCGCCGCAGGCAACGCATAACCCATGGCACCATGTGCACCGGAGAACATCATCGTTAATCCTTTTTTGGATTTGAGAGATTGCCCTACCCACATCATATGTTGCCCCACATCGCAAACAACAATATCATTTTCATTGATATGCGCATTGAATGTATCAATTACTTGATTGGGGAGACCATAGGTGACTGTTTTATCAAAAGATTCACAAAAGGCCTTGTATCTTCGGCAAAAGTCCAGCCATTGATCCGATGTCTGCGGCCAATCTTCCCATCGGCTTTGATTGTCGTCCAAAGCGCGAGCAAGATCGTTTGAATTCATCAAAATGCCGATCTCATCAGACTTAACTTTGCGTTTTAATTCATTGGGGTCAATATCGAAACGCAAAACCTTTGCATGGGGTGCAAACTCTTCTACCTTAGTTCCGGTCTGGCGGGTACACAGGGAACACCCTACGGCGATGATTTGATCCGCCTTAGCGGCAACGATCATATTGGCATACCGATGACCGTAGGCTCCGCCGATAAAACCAAAATTGAGAGGGTGGCTTTGGGGTAAAATATCTTTACCCATAAGACTGGTGACAATCGGTAAATTAAGTTTTTCGGCAAAACGGACGAAACTTTCCCGATCCTCTCGGCAGATGCCGTTGCCCAGCATTAGTACAGGGCGCGTGGCAGATGCCAATGCTTGCTCTAAAACATCCATTGCGTGATCAATTTGCGGATCGCAGGGTTGCTTTTCTTGCGTGTCGGCAGGCACTTCGATTTCCGCGCGCTGAATATTCATAGGCAGATCAAGTAGGACGGGCCCTTTGCGCCCGGTGGTTGCCAAGCGATATGCCTTTTCCAATGCGGCAGGAATTTCGCTTGGGTCTTTGATTTCTTGGGCAAATTTGGTGATAGGACGACAAATTTCTACCGTTTTTGTCTCTTGAAACGCATTTTGACGCAAATCTTCGATATGCTCATAACGCTCATAGGTATTGATCTGCCCGGTGATAAACACCACGGGAATGGAATCATAGTAGGCATTGGCGATGCCGGATACCAAATTGAGTGCACCCGGACCGCTGGTGGCGTAGGCTACGGCACACTTGCCGGTGGCACTTGAATACCCGCAGGCCGCAAAGGAGGCTCCCTGCTCGTTATAACAAACGTGGTTTTTGGCTTTCTCGTTGTTACCGATGGAATCGACAAAATGAGCGATCATCGTACCCTGATAGCCAAAAAAATCAAAGATATCCTTTTCTACAAAATAGTTGACGATATAGTCTGAAACTTTCATAAATGCGTTCCTTTATTCAAAATTATATCCGCCATCGACCGATAGGACTGCGCCGTTGATATACGGATTGGTCAGCAGCGACATTGTGGCACGCGCCACCTCTTCCGGTTGACCGAAGCGATGAACCGCTACTTTGCGTCGGATGTTATTCAGATGCTCTTCTGTACGATTGCCGGGGAACATATCCGTTTCGATAAAAGCGGGGGCGACGGTATTGACGGTAATCTTTCGATCGGCCAATTCCTTAACCAACATTCTGGCGAGAAAAACCTCGCTGGCTTTGGTCAAGCCATAGGGAATATAGGTTGAATGGGGATAGATGCCGACATTCGAACTGATAAATGCGATGGAACCGCCGTCTGCCATATATTTAACCAAGCTTTGAACCAAGAAGAAGGGGGTAAACAGGTTCATTTGGAACATGGATTCCATTTCTTCCGGTGTGATCTTGCCGAAGGGGTTACGGGTTTTGCCGTTGGAAGATGAGTTTAGCACCAACCCGTGAAGGGGATGATTTTCAAGATCCATCTGCTCTAAAATGGCAGGGATAGAATCGGTACTCGATACATCGGCTTTAATGATCTTAAAACTATCGGCATATCCCATACGATTCAAATGGTCGGCGCATGCTTGCGCGCCCACATCATCGTGAACATAGTTGAGATACACATAATAGTCTGCCTTCAGCGCTTCTACTGCAATCGCTTTGCCGATCCCCTTGGTGGAGCCTGTAATAAAAATTGATTTCTTCATTCGTTGTTCCTCGATTATATTTTGTTCGATAGGTTGTCCCTAAAACGCTTATGTCTGCGGCGTGCCAAAAGGTCTTCCTTTGGCGTCATATAATCATTGCCATAAGAGAGCTTAAGGACGGCGTCATAATTTTCAAATATATAAAAATTTTTTTCTTCAAAAGTTTGCTCTTTCAAATGGTTGATATACTCTGCAGGTATAATTCTGTGCAAATATCTGGCGGAATCATTCGACATATGAATATATGCCTTTTTTCCGGTAAGGGCGTTCTTACTGAACCATTTATAAAATCGCAGTTTTGCTTTTTGCGGAAACGGCCGTCCGATAAGACTGACAAAGCGATAAACATAATATTTAAGCTTACTGTGGTCTTCCGCACTGGTCAGTTTAATGGTTTCTTTGGTTTTTAAGAATGCTTGAAGGATTATGAGACAATAATTGCGGATCTTTTGTAAAAATTTATTTTCAGTTATATAGTCATAAACAAATATATCTGCAGTAATACACGGATTGTTCTTGCTGCATATTTGCAAAGCTCCGCCGACATATCCTTCCAATAGGGCGTATTCTTGGCTATGCGCCGAAAACACTTCGATAAATCGCTCATAATTTTCTCGAGACATTGCAATATCCACATCGTCATCCCAAGAAATGAATCCATTTTCACGAACGGCACCCAATAATGTGCCGCCCTGAAGAGTATAATGAATGTCAAATTCACGACAAATACGGTCTACTTCGCAAAGCAGAGGGAATAGTTGTTGTTGTAATTTATTCATCAAATCACCTGAAACTATAGTTATTTATATATTAACACATATTTATTATTTTTTCAAGCGTTTTACCGCTTCAATATCGCGAATATATACAATTGACGATTATTTTAAATGAAATTCAAGATATACTTGCATTTTAATCGCAAAAATATTAAAATAGTATAAAAATTTAAGAATGGAAAATATGAATTGAAAAAAGTTGCTGTTGTAGGCGGGGGGCCTGCGGGGATCATGGCGGCGATTGCTGCTTCGAAAACTGCGGATGTTCTTCTGTTTGAACAAAATAATATATTGGGCCGCAAACTTTTGATCACAGGCAAAGGCCGCTGTAATGTGACGAATTTTTGCTCGGAAGAGGAATTGATCTCGCAGGTGATCCATAATCCGAAGTTTTTGTATTCGGCGTTTTCCTCATTTAATGCCTATGATGCATATGCATCTTTTGAGGAGTGGGGGGTACCGCTGAAAATTGAACGCGGGAACCGCGTTTTCCCTGTCTCTGATCGTTCTTCTGACGTTCGAGATGCGATGAAGCGTAAGGCGCAGGAAATGAATGTTCATTTTATTTTTGAAAAGGTTCTTGAGATACAGCAGGGGAAAATTATTTGCCCAAGCAAAGAGTATGCCGTTGATGCGATCATCTTAGCGACCGGAGGGTGTTCTTATCCGTTGACGGGCTCTACCGGCGATGGATATCGGATGGCGAAAAAGCTTGGCCATACCATCGTTAAACCGGAACCTGCTTTGGTTTCGTTGGTTGAGTCGGGGAACATATGCTCTGATTTGATGGGGCTTTCGTTAAAAAACGTCCGACTATCTATATATAACGCCGATTCAAAATTGTTATACAGTGAATTTGGAGAGATGCTGTTTACACATAAGGGGATTTCAGGCCCGATCGTTCTTTCGGCATCTTCGAATCTGAACCAATCGGATTTTCCGTGCATGGCATCGATTGATTTGAAACCGGCTCTTGATGAGGAAAAATTAGACAAGCGGTTGCTTCGTGACTTTGAAGAAAATATAAATAAAGATTTTCTCAATGCGTTGGATAAAATATTGCCAAAGAAGTTAATTCCGATCATTATCGAACGAAGCGGAATAGACCCTCATTCAAAAGTGCATCAAATTACTAAAAATGAACGTTTAAACTTGGTTCGAGCTATTAAGGAATTTAAAATTAATATCAAAGATAAAGCAGACTTTTCTGAGGCAATTATTACATCCGGCGGGGTCGATGTTTCTCAGATTAACCCAAAAACAATGGAATCTAAATTGGTGCCGAATGTATATTTTGCCGGTGAAATCATCGATGTTGATGCACTGACCGGCGGTTATAATTTGCAAATTGCATATTCAACCGGTTATCTGGCCGGAATTTCTGCTTCAAAGGAGTAATAGATATGGGAATTAATATCGCGATTGACGGTCCGAGTGGTGCGGGTAAAAGCACTTTGGCAAGAAAATTAGCGGCAAAATTGAATTATATTTATGTAGATACAGGTGCAATGTATCGAACCATAGGGCTATACATCTATCGAAAAGGCATTGATCCCAAGGATGTAGAAAAAGTGGCATCGGTATTGCCCGAAATCAAGGTAGAATTATCTTTTGTCGATGGGGAACAGCGTGTATATTTAAATGGTGAAGATGTTTCTTCCGATATTCGCTTGCATGAGGTGAGCCAATATGCATCGCTTACCAGTGCAATTCCTGCTGTTCGCGCGTATCTCTTTGATATGCAGCAAACACTCGCGGCAGAAAATAATGTCATTATGGATGGGCGTGATATCGGAACGGTGGTTCTGCCGAATGCCGAAGTTAAGATCTTTTTGACAGCTAAACCCGAAGTGCGGGCGCAACGCAGATATAACGAGCTTTTGGAGAGGGGTCAAGAGGTCGATTTTGATCAAATTCTTGCCGATGTGATCCGCAGGGATGAGCAGGATATGAATCGCCCTGTCGCGCCGTTGAAACCGGCGGAGGACTCGGTTATTCTCGATACATCCGAATATTCATTTGATCAGTCTTTGGAATTGCTTTATAACACCGTGAAGGAGCGGATTTCTTGATGAAACAGGTTCGGACAATTGAACACGCCGGTTTTTGTTTTGGCGTTTCACGCGCAGTGGAAATGCTTGAAAATGAGGTTGCGGC
>JAZSBU010000070.1:0-2449 GCA_045602565.1 Eubacteriales bacterium
AAATGGGCGTTGCCTCCGTCGATGGTGGTCAAAAAGGTCTTATTATCAATTTCGACGGTGACCGGGCAGGAGGGCAGCTTGCGGATGATCTCGCCAAACAGTTTGGAGGAGAGAATGACTGTCCCCTTTTCGGTATCTTCCGCTTCCAAATCATAAGAAATGGAAACCGAAAGGTCATAAGCACTTAAATGTACGATTCCTTCTTCTCGGATCTCTAATAAGATTCCCTCCAGAGCGGGGATGGTGGATTTTTGACTTGCCGCTTTGGAGACCACATTGATCGCTTCGTTGAGTGCGTTTCGATCACAGGTAAATTTCATGGCGTCATTTCCTTTCTTTTCTCTATTTGATGAAGTAGTTGTTGTTGGTCTGTGCAAAAGGTAAAAAAGCGTTGTTTTTGGCATTAAGACGCGAAAAACAGCGTTTGGATTTTCTGTTGGTTTCGCTGAATGTATACACAAAGTGTAAACAGGATTATGTAAACTGTTTAAAACTCTGTGGATTGTGTAAAAATCAAGCTGTTAAAAAGTCGAAAAAAATGTTAATAAGTTTTCTTAATATTTTCCGTCAGTTCCGCAACAGTTTTGGCATAGGCGGGATCTTTTTGGATATTTTCTTCCACTTTTTTGATGGAATGGAGGACAGTGGTATGATTTTTACCGCCCATGGCATTGCCGATCTCCGGCAGGGAAAGCTGGGTCAGCTCCCGAATGAGATACATGGCTTGCTGGCGGGGCTTGACCACCGGCGCATCCTTCTTTTTGCCCTTGATTTGCTCCACAGTGACGTTATGGTATCTTGCCACATTTTCAATGATCATATCGGGAGTCACCGCGTTGCTGGCATTTTCTTTAATGATGGCTTCCATTGCATCCTTCGCCAAGGCGATGGTGGGGGTCTGACCCCAAAGCTGATTGAACGCCTTTAATTTCTTAATGGTTCCTTCCAGCTCCCGCACATTGCTTTTGATCTTGGTGGCGATCAACTCGGTGACATCGGCGGGCATCTTTAAATTATAAAGTTCCGCTTTCCGCTTGATGATCGCCACGCGGGTCTCATATTCGGGGGGTTGGATATCGGCGATGAGACCCATCGAGAAGCGGGATTGCAACCGCTCTTCCAAAACCGCGATTTCCCGCGGCGGACGGTCGCTGGTCAGGATGATCTGCCGACCGCTCTCATAAAGGGCATCAAAGGTATGGAACATCTCTTCCTGAATAGACGGTCTGCCGCTCAAGAACTGTACATCGTCCATCAGCAGAATATCGGCGCTGCGGTATTTCTGCTTAAACTGACGCTGGGTGTTATATTTGATCGCATCGATCAATTCGCTGGTAAATTCATCGCCCTTGGCATAAAGAATGACCTTATCGGGATGATTTTCGCGGATCTTATTGGCAATCGCGTTGATGAGGTGGGTCTTACCCAAGCCACTGTGACCATAAAGGAAGAAGGGGTTATAAGCGCCGGCGGGATTATTGGCGATCGCCAAGGCGGCCGCATGGGCAAACTCATTTTCCTTGCCGGTAACAAAATTCTCAAAGGTCAGATGCTCTTGAGCGTTAAAGGCACGGATCTGCTCTTCCTCTTCCTCATGGTTGATATCGGTGACAAATTCATCGGTCTTTTGCTGGGCGATCTCTCGAAACCGCGGAGGAACTTCATCTTCGGTCATAATATGCGCTGCCACATCAAAACCCATCACATCCGAAAGGGCGGTCTCGATATTGCCTTTGAATTTTTGATCGATCAATTTTTTCAAAAATACTGTCGCTACGCAAAAATAGGCAGTATCGTTTTCCATCTTCATCGGGATCATCAATTTGATCCAGCTATTAAACGATGTCTGATTCAGGTCTTGCTCCAAGATCAGCAGGGCTTTATTCCAAACATCTTTGAATGATTGCATCATTTTAAACCTCCTTTGAAAAACATAAAAAGCCGAAAGTTATACACATATATTCTATCATATGTTCAAAACAATTGCAATATATATTTTATATTTTATATAAATACTTATAATATAGTTTCTTTATTCTATATATACCAACAAAATCAAGGTTTCTGTTGACATCCCCGATTTTTCAATATATAATAATCTTTTAGAAATTAAATGGAGGGAAAACCATGAAGAATACAGAAAAGACCATGGAGCAGATCGTTACCCTTTGCAAAAACCGCGGCTTTGTCTATGCAGGCAGCGAGAACTACGGCGGTTTGGCAAACTCTTGGGACTACGGTCCGCTGGGTGTGGAATTTAAAAACAATGTCAAGAAAGCCTGGTGGCAGAAATTCGTTCAGGAATCGCCCTATAATGTGGGCTTGGATTCCGCCATCATTATGAACCCCGAAACTTGGGTGACCAGCGGCCATGTGGGCGGTTTTTCCGATCCTTTGATGGATTGCAAGGATTGCCATGCCCGCCATCGCGCCGATAAACTGATCGAAG
>JAZSBU010000071.1:0-6118 GCA_045602565.1 Eubacteriales bacterium
AGAAAATAATGTTTGATGCTAAAAAGATTAAAAACGAATGTGTGGAATGGATTCGTTCTTTTTTTGAAGAAAACGGACCCGGCTGTAATGCGGTTCTCGGCATTTCGGGCGGAAAGGATAGCTCGGTTGCCGCCGCATTATGTGTGGAGGCGTTGGGCAAAGACCGCGTGATCGGTGTTTTGATGCCTTGCGGAGAGCAGCATGATATTGATATGGCGTATAAATTGGTTCATCATCTGGGAATCAAGCATTATGTTATCAACATTAAAGATGCTGTGGAGGGCTTGAAATCGGCGGTTCCGGCTGAAATTGAATTGACACCGCAAAGTAATACCAATCTGCCGCCTCGCATTCGGATGGCGGCTGTCTATATGATCTCTCAATGCTGCAACGGCCGCGTTGTCAATACCTGCAATCTTTCGGAAGATTGGGTGGGGTATTCCACACGCTATGGGGATGCGGCGGGGGATTTTTCTCCGCTTTGCAACCTGACGGTGCAGGAAGTGAAGGAATTGGGTCGACTTGCGGGGTTGCCCGATGATTTGGTGGATAAAACGCCGATCGATGGGCTTTGCGGAAAGACCGACGAAGAGAATTTGGGCTTTACCTATGCGGAATTGGATCGTTATATCCGCACCGGTAAAATTGAAGATATGGTAAAAAAAGAACGCATTGATGATCTGCATCGTAAGAATCTTTTTAAATTGCAGTTGATGCCTTCTTTTAAACCCGAAATATAAAGAAAAACGGAATACGTCAGCATTCCGTTTTTTTGTTTAACAAAGCAAACAGCTTTAAAATGAGTAAATTCAGTCCGTAGAAAATGGCAGAGCAGACAATGCCGAACAGCAAGCCGGTCGCCACTCTTAAAAACATCGTTTCTGCAAGGGTGAACGAATGGCAGAACGTGTTTATGGACGAGGCAAAAAGCAGTGCCGAACCCAAGCCGAAGATCCATTGGATCCAAGGCGCTTTGTTGTTTTTTGTATAGTAAATATATAGGGTAAAGCAGGGCCATGCCAAAAGAAAATCTTTGGTGCGCGGGCGGGCGGCAAAGGTATCGGTCAGCCAATTGCGGAAGTTGGTTTCGAAAAAGGAGATATGGTTGACATT
This sequence comes from Eubacteriales bacterium, assembly GCA_045602565.1. Classification (GTDB taxonomy): domain Bacteria; phylum Bacillota; class Clostridia; order Oscillospirales; family QAKW01; genus QAKW01. The sequence goes on from JAZSBU010000071.1 coordinate 1,114, forward strand.
GCCGCTTCGTTTGATATAAATAAAACCGATAATTGCGACTGCAGCAACGATCAACAGATGATACCAGCGGAATTGCTTCGCAGTTTGAATAACAAGCTCCTTATATTCGGCAAGGCTTCTTTTTTTATAAGACCAGATCAACAGTAACGCTCCGGCAAAAACCAAGGGGATGGTAAGAGAAGCTTTAACACCGCGGAAATCAAGGTTATTCAGATAATATTCCGGACCGCTTAAAAGCGCCGCCATTGTTCCGCCACAGATGGCGATCAATGTCAAGGAAAGACCGGCCGAACTCAATAAGAGTGTTGCCATTCCTTGGCGCTGCTTCATTTTGCGAACATAGATCAAAAAGATGGCTACACCGAAGCAGGGGGCGATGGTGGCAAATGCGGTGGGATAAAGCGAAAGCATCGATTCGGGTAATACAAAGGATACCGAAAAAACGATGGCGGCAAATCCGATTGCCATGTAAAACAGGTAAGGAACGGCTTTTTTAAGAAGCAAATCAAGAATCAACGCCACCATAAGAACAGCAATTGCAGCGGCTGCAGCAGAGACCAACGGGCGGTTAGGGGTATAGTCGTTATAATTGAATTCCCCTTCGTTTTGATAGTTCATAGCTTCCATTTTTTCGCAGAACAGACGAATGTTTTCTTGGGTACGTTGTGCGTTCTCTTGCTCTGTATATCCTCGATCCTCTAATTGCTTAACAGTGATGAAACGCGTATTGCGATCATAGGCGGAATTGAACATTTGATAATAGACGGCGGGATAATGTTTTTGCTCAATATTCGTTGTGAAATAGGTGTTATATGCACGCAGGATTTTTCCGTCTGCCGCCTCGATGTAATCATCAAAGTTGCGGGGTTCTTGGTTGCCCAGTTGCATAATGTTTTCGGTTAAAACCAAGGTGAGATCATAGCGATCGATAAGATCGCAAACCGGGGCGCTTTTATCGTAGGAGTCATATTGCTTGCCCCAGATGCCTTTTTGCAGTTTGATATATTTTACCGAATATTTTTGAATTAATTCTTCTAAATTTCCATCATCGGCAAAAGTCATATCGGGGGAAAGAGCAATATTAAGCCCTGCTTTTTTTGCATATTCGATGGTTCTTTCGTCATATTTACCGTACTTTTCATGGATGACAGCGGTGGTGGCACCGGCATTTTTGTAGTCGGTCAAGACTGCTGCCAGTTTCTCGCTTTGAAAAAATTTTTCCAAGCGGGTTGCATCGACTGCTACTACATAAACTTTGGATGTTTGCTCAAAGTCTATGCGATGAAAGAGCGCAGGGACGATAAAGGCGATAAGCAAAAGCGATGCGATGACGCTGAAAGCGATTTGTCGTCTTGTCATGGATTGATTACTCCTGTGTTGTTCGTTTGGGTAGAATAATTTTCATTATGCCGGTGAGCCAAATAACGGCGGCATAAACAGCAAGGCAGATCATCAAAGGAAGGATAAACCCGAAATTTCCGCCCGGCAAGGTGGGGAAAAAGTGATTAAAAACGAAGTACGCTGCGGTTGCAGCTCCGCCGGCACCGAGGATTTTAAGCAGATTGATCCCAAGGGCGGCGGAAAGGTAGTTTCCTGTCACCTTGGTCATGGTAATTCCAATCAAAACAGCATAGGCGGTAAAGAGAACTGCGGTAGAAATTGCAACCGCGACAGCGCCGTATCCGCCTAACCAATGGTTGATCAACGGTTTGATCAGCATAACAGTGATACTGCCGATGACGGTATATTTATAGATGGAACCCAAATACAAAAGTTTATTAAAAAGTTCCTGACAAACATAACCAAAAACGCCAAGGGAATAGATGATTAATAAGAGAGAGGTTTGTGCGGTCAGCGCCGGAGTAAACTCTTCGCCTTCGTAGAGCAGGCGAATCAAATCTTCGCCAAAGCCAAAGGTCAAAAGAATAAACGGAACAAGGATGGCAAAGAGCAGCTGGATTAACTGTTGAGTGGTTTTTTTGACTTCCTCGCGATTTCCCTCTTCGTAATTTTTGCTGATGGAAGGGAAACTGATGTTACTCATTGCAACGACAAAGATGCTGATGATTGTAATAAAGAAGTTGGTGGCATAATGGATCGCGGTTCCTGCACCAATGTTTTCGCTCACAGCGGCCTTATCGCAGATGATGCAAATCTGGAACATAATGCTGGAAATGAAAATATATAAGATTTCAAGATTTCGTTCTTTTTTTGCACTTTTTTCTTTGGTTTTATCAATATAGAAAATGCGATAACCATTACGATAAAAATCGGGGAGCAGGATCGCAATGTGCAAAAACCATCCCAAGGTTGTGATGAAACTGATAACAAAAATGTCCAACTGAGCAAATGCCAAATAGGAAATGATGACGATATTATAAGGTAAGCTCATAATGGAGGTTATAAAAAACACATTATTGTTTTGCAGGACACCGGAAATGATATAAGCGACAATGACAAATAATCCGCTGGGAAGCATAATGTAGAACATTTTTTGTGCTTCGCCATAAAACTCAGGATTGAGCCCGGGCAGCAGCCAACGGACAATGAAAGGGGCTGCTATATAAAGGAGCGCAGTAACACCGAGAGTAATTGCAGAAATATTGCAGATGAAACGAGAAACAAATTCCTTTTGCGTGTTTGGAGATTTGTTTTCGGGTTTGTTCAGTTTTTTGATAACCAGAGTTGCCAAGGCGGTACCGATGCCGGTGAAAACCAAGGTGGGAATATCAAAAATCTGGAAATAAATATCGGTTAATTCATTGCCGCCTAAAGGAGCAAAGAAAATATTACGCACAAAGCCCAACCCTTTGGCGATCAATATACCGAAAACCATCAATAAATAGGTGCTACCCTTCATAACTGCACGTCCTTCAAAACTAAAGATATTTTATCAATCATATATAATAACATAAACACTTAAAAATATCAACTATTATAAAAGATAATTATGTTTTATTGACTTTCGACCGCTTTATTGATATAATTAAACTGTATTTTTATGTGTAGTATTACGGAAACAATATATCATTCTTAAATTTGGATTTAGGAGAATATAATGATTAAATTTTTTAGCGATATTAAGAAGTATGCTTCTTATATTTTCTATTCCGCAAAAGCAGAATTGAAATCTGAAGTGGCAAATTCAATACTCAATTGGATTTGGTGGATTTTGGAGCCGCTTTGCTTTATGGGGATTTATGCGTTTGTTTTCACGATCTTCTTTAAAGGAAAGGTGAAATATATCGCTGCGTTTATCTTTTTGGGCATCACTGTTTGGGAATTTTTCAATGTGATGCTGAAAACCAGCGTGAAATTGGTGCGAAGTAATAAGCCGATCGTCTCAAAGGTGTATGTTCCTAAGTATATATTGATCGTTGAAAAAATTCTGCGCAACGGATTTAAAACATTAATCAGCTTTGCGATCGTTATTTTATTGATGATTATTTATCGCGTTCCGTTTTCCTGGCAGATGCTTTGGGCTGTGCCGATTTTGATTTCATTTATAGTCTTCACCTTCGGTGCTTGTTCGATTCTTCTCCATTTCGGCGTTTATGTAGAGGATCTTGCAAATTTCACTAACATTGCCTTGAGACTTTTGTTTTATGCGACCGGTGTTTTTTATAATCTTGCCGATAAAATTACCGGAGAAGTGGGCTATTGGATCGTTCGGCTCAACCCATTGGCTTTGTATTTGAACTGTATACGGGATGCGCTGCTCTATGGTACAATGCCGAATCTTCTTTGGCTTGGGGTCTGGTCTATTATAGGTATTTTAATGTGCTTTGCCGGAATCAAATTAATTCAAAAAAATGAAAATAGTTATGTAAAGGTGCTTTGATTTTATGCAGGATATTGCAATTTATATCGAAAATTTAAATGTCAGTTATAAAGAACTCAGCGCCTATTCCATCAAGCGAATGTTTTTAAAAGGCGGGCGGAAGAAGGATAAAGCTTTCCACGCATTAAAAGATGTTTCGTTGGATATCAAAAAAGGCGAGATTCTTGGGATTATCGGAAAAAACGGAAGCGGAAAATCCACGCTTTTAAATACAGTAGCGGGGATTTTTGCCCCTGATAGCGGTACCGTCGATTTGAATGGGAAAAATGTTTCGTTGCTTTCGATCGGCGTTGGATTCCAAAAGGATATGAGCGGCAGAGAAAATATTATCCTTAATGGCTTGTTGCTTGGCTTTTCAGAAGATGAGATCCGCGAAAAAATGCCCCAGATTATTGAATTTTCTGAACTTGAAAGCTTTATCGATAAGCCGGTCAAAACCTATTCCAAGGGGATGTATTCCAAATTGGCTTTTTCGATCACCGCTTTTTTGGAGACCGATATTATTTTGATCGACGAAGTTCTTAGCGTTGGCGATGAGCACTTTAAGAAAAAGAGTTCGGCCAAGATGAAGGAATTGATTTCGGATAAAAACCGGACGGTCTTGATTGTCTCACACAGTATCAGCACTCTGCGTAAATTGTGTACAAAAATGCTTTGGTTGCACGACGGAAAGATCAAGATGATCGGCGATACAAACGAAGTGTTGACTGCGTACGAGCAGTATATGTAAAAAGCAAAGTTTAGTGACATAAAAACAAGCCAGACAAAACGTCGGGCTTGTTTTTATGCGACTGCCCTTGCATCTTCGCTATTGCTTATTACTTAATGGACAAGTATCAAAAGAGAAGAGAGAAAAGAGAAAAAGGAAAAGTGAAAAGAACAAAAAGAAACGACAATTTTCTGCTGAAAATTGTCGTTTCTTTTTGGTGGAGCCGAGGGGAGTCGAACCCCTGTCCGAAAACCCATTCATGCAACCTTCTACGTGCGTAGTTTATCTATTGAAATTCCCGCATCCATCCGCCGATAAACAGGCTGATAAACTTGGTAGCTTCATTCTACATTTTCGGGGCAAAGCTTAGCCGAAAACGTTCACCACTGAAAATGACACCTCAAATGCGCTCGTGGTCCTTCGCACCGAGATGACGCTGCGTTAATTAAGCAGCG
>JAZSBU010000072.1:0-6749 GCA_045602565.1 Eubacteriales bacterium
AGCAGCTGCTGAAGCAGGTTGCCGCCATCCCCGCTGCCGACGATCCCTCTCCCCTTTCGGTCAACGATATGACACCGCGCTTGGAGCAAGCACTGACCAAATCGGGGGAGATCGCCCGCAAACACGGCTTTTCGGTGGTGGGGACCGACCATCTGCTCGCCGCCCTTTGCGACCAGCCCCAATCCCACGCCTATCGGATGCTCACCGCCCTTTCTCTCGAACCCAAAAAGCTGGCGCGGCAGCTCATCGATCGGATGGATCTGCCCGACCTGCCGCTGCAATCGGAAAAAGGGAGATCCCGCGCCAAACAGCCGCTGAAATATACCGTCGACCTGATCGGGCAGGCGGTGCGCAACAGCGATGATGTTCTGATCGGGCGGGAGCAGGAATTGGAGGCGATGATGGGGGTACTGATGCGGAAGAACAAAAATAACCCCTGCCTCATTGGTCCTGCGGGGGTGGGGAAAACCGCTCTTGCCGAGGGTCTTGCCCATCGTATTGTTCTGGGCAAGGTCCCCGCCCCGCTAAAGGACCTGCGGATCTTAATGTTGGATCTGCCCGCCCTCATTGCGGGGACCAAATACCGTGGTGAATTTGAAGAGCGGTTGCACGCGCTGATCGACGAAGCGGAAAAAGACCCCAACTTGGTGCTCTTCATCGATGAACTGCATATGCTGGTAGGCGCGGGCGCGGCGGAAGGTGCCATCGATGCCGCCAACATCTTGAAGCCTGCGCTGGCGCGGGGCAAGATGAAGGTGATCGGCGCCACCACCGCCGAGGAATACCGCCGTCATATCGAAAAGGACAGTGCCTTGGAGCGGCGGTTCGCCCCCATCTATATCCAAGAGCCCACCGAGGAGCAGACCTTTGAAATTTTGCAAGGGTTACGCCCCGCTTTGGAGCGGCACCATCGGCTGACCCTGCCGGATGAGACCTTAAAAGCCGCCATCACCCTTTCGGTGCGGTATTTGGGGGATCGGTATCTGCCCGATAAGGCGATCGATCTTTTGGACGAAGCAGGCGGGCGTGCCCAACTGCGCGCCTTTGCAGAGGGGCGGCTGGATCGGGAGAGTGTCATTTTGCAAAAACAAGCGGTTTTGGAACAGCAGATGCGCGCCAAGCAATTTTCCGAGGCCCTTTCCACCCATCGGGAATTGGAGCAACTGCGTCTTTTAAAGCCAACCGCACCTCGAAAACACCCGCTCACCCCGCAGGATCTCACCGCCCTGATCGCCGAAAAGACCGGCATCCCTCTGGGTGCCGATGACCCCGAGGGCAACGCCCTTTATACAACGCTGAAAGATCGGCTCACCGAAGAACTGATCGGGCAGGATGCCGCCATCGATGCCCTCAGCCGTGCATTACTGCGCGCCCGCGCGGGGCTCGGCGATCCCCGCCGCCCTTGCTGTTCCCTTTTATTCTGCGGGCCGACGGGTGTGGGTAAGACGCGGCTGGCGCGCCTTTTGGCAAAGCACCTTTTCGGCAAAGAAGAGGCGCTCATCAAATTGGATATGAGTGAATATATGGAGCCCCATTCGGTGGCAAGGTTGATCGGTGCCCCGCCGGGGTATCTGGGCCACGACCAAGGCAGTGGACTGGTGGATCGGATCCGCCGCCGCCCTTATGCTGTTTTGCTTTTGGATGAGATCGAAAAGGCACACCCTGAAGTTTTGAACATCCTTTTAGGAATTTTAGACGAAGGAACACTCACCGACGGGCAGGGCAAGTCCGCCGATTTTCGCAACACCATTATTTTGATGACCTCCAATCTGGGCGGCAATCTTTTGCAGCAAGAGCCGCTGGGCTTTGGAGGCAAACAAGAGAACTACGAAAAGGAGATCAAAAAAGCGGTTTTGCGCACCTTAAAGCCCGAATTTGTCAACCGTTTGGACGACATCATCCCCTTTGCCCCGCTGGAGCAGAACCAACTGTTGCAGATCGCGCGTTTGGAACTGCAACAACTGCAGCAACGCCTCAAGGAACAAGGTGTTGCGGTGGAGTTTGCGGAAGATGTCTGCCAAGAGATCGTTCGCCGCGGCTATGATCGGCGGTATGGTGCCCGCGCCATTCGGCGGGTCATCGAAAAGGAGTTGGGCAGTATCCTTGCCGCCCGCCTGCTGGACGGCTCCCTTCCCCAAGGGGAACTGACTGCCGCCGACCTCTTTGATTCCGCGCTGATCCGCCATTGACTTTACTTGGATTATCTATTAAAATAAAGGTATTAAAAGAAAAAAGGAGCACTCCAATGAAATTAAATTATAAGCGCACCTTTCTGATCGGGCTGGCCTTTATGGCGATCTCTGCCTTTTGGCAGCTCTACGATAATGCTATCCCCTTGATCTTGAAAAATACCTTCGGAGTGACCGACGATATCAGCGGCTATATCATGGCGGCGGATAATGTGTTGGCGGTCTTTTTGCTGCCGCTCTTCGGTGCTCTTTCGGATAAGGTTTCCACCCGCTTTGGCAAACGCAAGCCCTTTATCATCATCGGCTCTTGCCTGGCGGCGGTGTTGATGCTGGTGGTTCCCTTTGCCAATAATACCAAGAACCTGCCCCTGTTTGTCATCATCCTGGGTCTGCTGTTGGTCGTGATGGGGTCTTATCGCTCCCCTGCGGTCGCGCTGATGCCGGATGTCACCCCCAAGCCCCTGCGTAGCAAAGGCAATGCGGTCATCAATCTGATGGGCTCGCTGGGCGGGATCATGACCTTTTTGATCATCGCCCTCTTTGTCAAGGATAACGATATGGGCAATTATACCTATGTCTACGCCATCATCGCCGCCTTTATGGTCGCCTGCGCCATCATCTTGGGGCTGACGGTGAATGAAAATAAACTGCGCGCTCTGATGCCGCCCGAAGAAGAGGAGCAGACCGAAAACGGCGAGAAGAAACCGATGGAAAAGAGCGTCAAAAAGAGCTTGTTCTTTATTTTGATCTCGGTCGCCTTTTGGTTTATGGCCTATAACGCGGTCAATACCGCCTATTCCCGCTATGTGCAGGAAGTATGGGGCAAGAGCCAAAGCACCGGCGCGACGATGATGATCATCGCCATGCTGGTCGCCACCGCCGCGTTTATTCCGGTGGGTCAGCTTTCCTCCAAATTGGGCCGCAAAAAGATGATTTTGATCGGCGTTTCGCTGTTGGCGGTCGCCTTTTTGACCGGCTTTATAATGCCCCACTACAGCATTATGGCCTATGTCATTATGGGTGTCATCGGTATCGGCTGGGCGGCGATCAACGTCAACTCCTATCCGATGGTGGTGGAGATGAGCCGCGGCAGCGATGTGGGCAAATATACCGGCCTTTACTATACCTTTTCTATGTCTGCCCAGATCCTCACCCCCATCCTTTCGGGCTATCTCTTTGCCAATCTGCCTTGGGGCTATAAGGTGATGTTCCCCTACGCGCTGATCTTCTCTATTCTGGCATTTATCACCATGCTGTTTGTCAAACACGGCGATAACCGCCCCGATGCCGCCAAGGGTCTCGAGGTCTTTGACGTGGAGGACTAATCTATGTTCCTTTTATATATCCTTCTTGCCCTGTTGGTGATCTGGATCTTTATGATGGCGCCGCGTTTTAAACGCCCGCCCCTGCTGAAAAAATTGCAGCAATACCGCTTTGCCCATCGGGGCTTGCACGATATTGAAAAAGGCGTCCCCGAAAATTCCCTTATGGCGTTCCGCTTGGCGGTGGAGCAGGGCTTCGGGATAGAGCTGGATGTCCATCTTTCCAAGGACGGCAAGCTGGTGGTGGAGCACGATGATTCCCTTTTGCGTACCTGCGGCATCGACCGCCCCATCGAAGATTGCCGTTGGAGCGAGATCCAAGATCTCCGCTTGGAAGGGACCGAGGAGACCCTCCCACTTTTGGAAGAGGTCTTTGAGCTGGTGCAGGGCAAGGTGCCGCTGCTGATCGAAGCCAAGGTCTTCGGCGGAAATTATAATGCCCTTTCTGCCGCCCTCTATCAAGCGTTAAAAAAATACGACGGCGATGTCTGTATCGAGTCCTTTGATCCCCGCGCCGTCGGCTGGTTTGCCAAAAATGCACCCGAGATCGTCCGCGGTCAACTTTCGGGCTATCACTTAAAGCAAAGCAAGCATATTGATTTTGCGATGCGCCACCTGCTGGTCCATTGCATCTCCCGCCCCGATTTTCTTGCCTATGATCATCAGAAATTCGGCTTGGCATATCATCTTTTCCGCGCCCTTTTCGGCGCGCCCATCTTCCTTTGGACCATTCGCACCAAAGAAGCCAAGGCGATTGCCGAAAAGCAATGCGCCACCCCCATTTTTGAAAAACAAGGAGTCTAAAAAATGCCCAATTCTGTTCTTCCCGATGCACCGGAACTAAAATATGCCATCCTGCCCTGGTACGACCAGATCTCTGCAGGATACATACTCTCGGTAGCAGGCGGATTGCTGATCGCCTATTGCCTCTTTGAAGCCATCTTTAAGCGGTATAATAAGTCGATGCGCCGCGGCACCTTGGCGCTGATCGGCAATACCGTCTGGCCGCTGCTGGTCAATATCGGCATCTTCAGCGTCGCCTATTGGCAATGGGCACTGCCGCTGGCCGCGGCGGTGGGAATCCTCTTTTTGTTTGTCATTCGCCACGAACTCCAAGAAGCCTACACCGAAGAAAAGGAAGGCTACCGCGGCCTCAATCCGCTGATCCGCGAGGTGCGCGCCGAACTCTTTGCCGACCTTTCCATCGAAGAACAAATGGCATATAAAGCAAACGTAAAACCCCAAAAATTCTATTGGTGGATCTGGCTGCCGCTGATGATCGCGATCCCCTTTTTGGTGATGCTTTTAGCCGAAGCGATCGGCGTCGGCGATTATCTCTTCCAGGTCGTCTACTACCCCAAAGCATAACCAAGTATCCCGAAGGACACTTGGCAACGATATAAATTCCTTCGGAATTTTCGATATGTTTTATAAATAAAAATCTCTCAACCAAGCCTTCAAGCCAAATTGAGAGATTTTCTTTTTTATTTTTCTTTTTTGGATGATAATAATTCGATGCCGATCAATACCAGCAAAATGGCATCCACAATGTATTCCGCGATCCGCAACGCCTGGGATTCTATAAACGCAGACGATGTAAACAGCACCAAAAAAATGGGCACAAACACCCAAAGCAGAATTTTAATAACCTTATGCATGGGGAGTCTCCTTTACTTTGATAATTTCAGTATATCTTTTTTAAAAGAAAATGTCAATTACCCCCATCCATTTGGACCGATATGTCGCGAAATCTCTCCACCACCTTCGCGGTCCCCCTAACTTTAGGAAAGGGAGGCATCCATTCCCTACACAACGGCAGGGTCTTTTCGTAGGGCGCGGCGGTTCCCGACGCGCCGTCCATATACACCCCCAAATGATTTGGGGGTCCGTTACACAATTCATTTGCGCAAACATACAAATGATTTGTATGTTTCCCTACCAAATCATTTGTTACCCCCCCCATTCATTTGGGGTGGTTGGTCCAATTCATTTGGACTATTGCCGTACCAATTCATTTGTTACCGATGACAAAATGGCAATACTACCCCAAATCATTTGGGTCCGTTGTATAATTCATTTGTTCAGACATACAAATGATTTGTATGTTTCCCTGCCAAATCATTTGTTAGCCCTCCCAATTCATTTGGGGTATGGCAAACAAATCGTTTGTATCTTTTTCGTACCAATGCATCTGAGGTTCTAATTCATTTGGACCGTTGCCGTAGCAATTCTTTTGGTACAACAACCGCGGGACGATGTGGGCATCGTCCCCTACAAAGTGACCTCTGACTTATGTAGAAGCAGCAACTGTAAAAGACTTGAAGATTTGATGCAGAATCGTCGATCTCGTTGGCGTCGGCGTACATCGTTACGGTAAACGCCGAGATCGGCGATAAAAAAGCGAAAAAATCCAAATTAAAAGCGGCTCATAAGAGCCGCTTTTATTCCTATTTTTTCGGTCACGCAGAGATTAAAGCATTTATTTTTTCTTCATTTTTTGCTTTTTCGGTCTGCGCATTTTTACGCACAGACTTATGTAGAAGCAGGAACCACCAAAAAGGCGAAGATTGGATGTAGAATTTTTTATCTCGTTGGCGTCGGCGTACATCGGTACGGTAGGCACCGAGATCGGAAATAGCAAAAAACAAAAAGTTAAATTAAAAGCGGCTCAAATGAGCCGCTTTTATTCCTTATTCTTCGCATTCGCACAAACTGAAAAGACCTATATTATTTCTTTTTTGTTTTTTGCGGTCTGCGCCAATATCCGCCTTTTTGGATTACAGGGATTGTTCGGCACGCTCAACCAACTTCTTGGTCATCTGGCCACCGATATGACCGGCCTGAGCAGAAGTCAAGTCGCCGTTATAACCCTGCTTCAGATCAACACCGATCTCGCGGGCAACCTCGAACTTCATTTTGTCAAGGCCTGCTTTTGCATTACTCTTAACAGCTTTATCCATTTCATTAGCACCTCCTTATTAGAGTTAGAGCGAAAAGTTGTTTTTTCGGTCTACGCTAATTATTTTGGATCAAACGGTTCAAATAATTCAAGCAAATTTTGTCAATTAAAAATAATGCTTTGATCGTTAAAAAGTTCAAAGACTTTTTGGCGAATAGCTTGGTTATAGGGCGCCTGCAGATCGGGATCAAATTCCAGCATCCGCTTGGCGCAACGGTTGGAAAGGGTCAACAGTTCCATATCACTCGTCAGCCCCGCCAATTGCATTTGGGGTATCCC
>JAZSBU010000073.1:0-4158 GCA_045602565.1 Eubacteriales bacterium
AAGGTGGGAAAGCCTGCGCCGCCCAGCCCGACAATGCCGGAAGCTTTGATCGCGGCGACCAGATCTTCTTTACTGTTTACCACCGGCGGAGCGATGGATTCATCCACCGCCATCTCTCCATCCGATTCGATGACCACAGCGGTAGTGGCAGCGCCGGAGACGAGACGGTGCTCGATCAGCTTGACCACCTTTCCCGAAACCGAGGAGAACACAGGGGAAGAAATATATCCGTCTGCTTCACCGATCTTGGTTCCTACCTTGACAAGGTCGCCGACCTTGACGATAGGGATCGCCGGCTTGCCGATGTGCATCGCCATCGGGATGGTCACCGTTTGGGGGATATCCATCCGAAGGACCGGCTTTCTTTTGGTGCCTTTTCGGTGAGGCGTGCGGATACCGCGAAGATAAGTTGACATAATTTATCTACCTCTCTTTTATAATAAATAATTATACATATTAATTCTAAAGTAATATATTAAAAATGTCAAGAAATTTTCATTGGCAACAATATAACTTTGAAAAACTCGAAAATCTTGACATTTCTTCAAAAAACGGTATGTTTTATTGATGGCTCGCACAGACTGGGGCAAAAAATCAATGGGTTTACAATCGGAGAAAATTATTCTATAATAGTCGTAATTTGGTATTTTAAGGAGAAACAATGAAGAAAAAAGTATTTTATACCGAAATTTCGTATGTGGCGGCGATGTTCCTGATGGCATTTGCCGCCGCCTGCACCGCTAAATCCAATTTCGGGGTCTCGATGGTGGTGGCCCCCGCCTATATTTTGCACCTAAAGATCTCGGAATTTTTGCCCTGGTTTTCTTTCGGGGTGGCGGAATATCTCTTTCAAGGGCTGTTGGTGTTGCTGACCGTCGTGGCGATGCGTAAATTTAAAAAAGCCTATCTTTTTTCCTTTGTCACCGCGGTGCTTTACGGCACCTTGCTGGACGGTGCCATCGCCTTGATCGCACCGCTGCCCGCCGATGCCTTTTGGATGAGGGCGGGTTGGATCCTATTGGGGACCACCCTTTGTTCCCTTGCGGTCTCCCTCTTTTTTCATACATACATTTCGCCGGAGGCGTATGAACTGATCGTCAAGGAATTGGCGCAGAAGTGTAAGGTCGATATTCATAAGGTCAAGCGGATCTACGATTTTAGTAGCTTGCTTTTGGCGGTGGTCCTTTCCTTTTGCTTTTTCGGGTTCGGCGTCTTTCGGGGCGTCGGCTGGGGGACCGCCTTTTGCGCGCTGGTCAATAGCCTGTTGATCGGCCGTTGGTCCAAATTGCTGGAGCGTCATTTTGAGTTTCGGGATCGGTTTTCCATCGCCCGCTTCTTTCAATAAAGGAAATCTCTCGATCCGAACTTGGATCGAGAGATTTTTATGTTATTGAGCCCGATTTGGTTTTGCTTATGGCGGAAAGGGGAACCCATCCCCTACAACGCATATCGAAGATTCAGTTGTTATTGCGTGTTATTTTAAGTACGGTTTAACGGACAGGGATTGTGATAAAATTAAGATAACCAAAAGAAAGAAGGTGTAAAAATGTTCCCAAAAAGGAGAATGCCCCCAAAGTTTATAGAAATGCACAGCGGATCGCTAAAAGCCGATCTGGAGGGTTTTTGGGGAGAAGATCCGATTCAAAAAATGCGCGCGTGGGAGGAAGAGTGGTATGAGTATACCGAGGAGGATATTCGCATAAAGGCGCAGGCATACGCTTGGAGGAAAGTTGATCAAGCAATTTTGGATTGTCTTTCCAAGGATTGGTTTTTAAAGGAGACCATTGTTTGTGACGACTACATTGCTTATAAAACTCAACACGGTGAGGAAGAGGTTGCTTTGTTGGCGGTTGCTGATTCCCAAGCGAATTGGTGGAGTGGGGACTATGATTTTCAACCGGACCCGAAGGAAGCGTATTCTTTGCGAAAAGAATGGGAGCTTGTTGTCGACCGCGTGGAATTGGTTGGAGTTCGGATTGATTTTGATATTGATTCGAAAAGCGGTAAATCCAGAGTGATATTTGGCCGGTATTTTTACGACGGCCGCTATGGGAGGGATTATATTCGGGTCCTCCGCCCCGTTCGTATCGGCGAGAAGTATCGGATGGAAGAATGCACCACCGAATTTTGGGGAACGCTTCCTGTGCGGATGTATGACACATTGGTAATGGGGAAGAAAAAAGAATATGAAAAGCTGTTTGCTGAAGATGTCGAGATAAAAATAAATAAAAATGAGGCTCATGGAGAAAAGGGGGAGGAGCTTGTCGCTAAAGGGATCGATGAGGCGGAGACGTTTTTCAGCCGACAGGCCGTTTCTTTGGCGCATGTTTCCCCTAAAAGCGGGTATCATTCGGGGGAACTGTTGCTGTTTATCGGCAATTGGCAGGCAGAGCCGTTCGTTAACGTGGCAAATCAAATCCAAGAAGTTCTTTTGAAGAAAAAGTCGCGGGGGGAACCGGTCGCCCGAGTATGGCTTCCCGAGGCAGCGTCTATCGCCGAGCCTATCCCCGAGCTTTGCTCGGTGCGGGGGTTGAATGTTTCGGAAACGTATGCTTATGCGATTCAAGCCACCTTTGCCAACGGCGTTATAAAAAACTATTGCTTAAAAGCGATTGAAACCGCGGAAATTCCTGCGCAGATCGAGATCGACGGAAAGCGGTTTGATCAAGCGATGCTTCATACGGTGCGATGTGTGCGTAATTTTATGAAAAACGGCGTCATGTTTGCAAACAAGTTTTTTATACCCAAAGATCTTTTGTATTGCAGGGGAACGGCACCGTTGATGCCGCAGCAATTTGGTGATATTGTCTATGAAAACGAGTCTTTTCGTGTTCGCAGATTATATCGGATACCGTTTGGAACAGAGATAACGGTTAACGGCGATCGGTATGTTCCTAAATATGCGCTTTTGGATGCCGAAGGGAATCGTATCAGCGATTTTTCCGCTTTTGCGATGAAAAAATTAGACGAAGGAGATACCTATTGGGTGCGATCGGACTTTTCGTATAAAGAAGGGTATCTGAATGCCGACGGAACATGGGCGGTCCCGCCGATCTTCGATTCGCTGGAGCGCATGGAAAAAGGGAGTTGTGCCAAAGCAAGCATCGGGGAGCAGCATTTTTTGGTCAATCGTGCATTTGAGATCATCCCCTTTGAACACGAGATTCATACTGAACGTTTCTGCCATGACCTCTGCCCTTTCGGTGCCGAAGAATATGAGGGAGAGATTTGTCGACCTGAACCCGAGAGGCTGGTTTATCTAAGGCCGGGCAGCTGGGGATATGTTGATTCGATGGGCAAGGAAATTGTTTCTCCACAGTACATTTTTGCTGACAGCTTCGGTTTTGGGTATGTATATGCAGTAGTTGCCCGTATGATCGACGGCGAGGTTCGCTGGGGGGCAATTGACACAAAGGGAAAAGAGATCATCCCCTGCCAATATACAAATATTGAACCCTGCAACGAACACGCGATGGCAGTTCAGACGGAAGAAAATGGGAATTATGGGCTGATCGACTTGGAAGGAAATATTCTTATGGAGCCGAAGTTTCGCTATGTGGAGAATGTCGACGAGGCTTGCAGGTATGCGGTCGTTCGAAACGAGGAATATAAGGCAGGCGTCTAT
The DNA here is from genome assembly GCA_045602565.1 of Eubacteriales bacterium. Taxonomy (GTDB): domain Bacteria; phylum Bacillota; class Clostridia; order Oscillospirales; family QAKW01; genus QAKW01. Next base: position 3,626 of record JAZSBU010000073.1, read on the forward strand.
TCGATTGCGGAAAAGAAGCTGATTGTTCCGTTGGAGTATTACGAAGTGTATTTGGATGATGATTATATCGAATGCGATGATCCGGAGGCGTTGTTTGATTATCAAGGAGCTCCGTATGTTGTACCGGCGCCACCGATTCAAGAATCGAAGCCGGAACAAGCGCCGCCCAAACCGCTTCCCGCGCTGTTTTGCTTTCTTGGGTATAACGATGTTCGTTATCAAGGAGAATTTATCATTCCGCAGATGAAAAATCCCCGTGGTTACCCGATTTTAGATGCGATTTATGACGCAGATAAAAAGCCGGTGGTCGGTGAGATCGGGCGAAATACGACGATTGAAGGCAATGTTATTCATAGAGACACACCGAAAGGAACGGTTTATTACAGAACAGAACCCAAAAGCAGCAGGAATTGATCGAAGATTTTTATCGGAGAATAAGCAAATGAATCGGCACGAAAAATACAAATGAATTGTATGCCTCCCCCAAATGATTTGGGGTGTGTCTTGTAGGGGACGATGCCCTCATCGTCCCG
>JAZSBU010000074.1:0-4254 GCA_045602565.1 Eubacteriales bacterium
GGTTCGTCAAGTTTTATTTTTTTGCCCGCTCAATTTGAGTGGGTATTTTTTGTTTAGTCCATATGATTAAGTCGTAAAGTGCCTTTATTTTAATTGCAGTTGTTTCCATTATATGTTATAATACCAAAAACAATGGAGGGCTCAAACACATGGCAATGTATAGAATTTATGATGAACCTATTTATTCGTACTATCGTGATATTATTGATTTCAATATTCAATCCAGAGAATCTATAACTTGTAGAAAATTAAATGCTGCAATCAACCTAAATATCATCCTAAACTCAGCTTGTTTTGTTGAAGGCTTTTTAGAAGATAGAGGCAAACTATTATTAGGTTACTATCAAGAAATATTTCAAGAAGTTCATTTTGAAGAATTCGAGCTCCGCAAACCAAAAAATGTGTTTTTTAATAATGTAATTGAATTCTTAAATCGAAAAATTTCGCAATCTACAGGCATAGATAATTACAATACCTTATTTGAACTGCTGATTGATAAATCCTTTAAAACTGATGATACTATCTCTCCGTTTATAGAAGGCATTAATGTGTTATACCAGTTTAGGAATGTAATAGCACATGGTAGACAAATTCATTTTTACGAGGTTGACGCATATTTTACCGATGGAAAAGAAGAAGTGTATAATGGTGGATATAAAAAGGCGGAAACCTATTTGATTAAAAAGGGCTTGCTTTCTGATAAGATTAAGGATGTTGGTTCATCTCAAATATATTTCACTAATGAAATAGCAGATCATTTTAATTCTTTAGCAACTGATTTTACTAAAGCATTTGATTCTTTTTTAGAACAACATATGTTAATTGGACCCACTTTAACCGAGAAACTTAGGCAATACAATGAAAAGCACGATACCGATTTAGATATGAAGTCATTTTTCAGAAAACGAGCAACATTTCCTTATTGATTGTTTTAAGAAATGAATATAATATGCCTGAAAAGCCGAGCAGAGCGCAAATCCCGCTCTGCTCGGCTTTTCTCATTGACTTTTCGCGCATTTGCCGTTATAATAATAAAAAAATATGTCACCGGAGGCAGAGCACCGTAGTGCTCGTATTGCCGGATTAGGTGTCCGAGTGAGCTCGGGTTATTGTGCACACAATAGCCGGAGCCTTTTTCTTTTTTAGGAGGTACTTATGAAACACACAAAGGTTACCCTTGTTCCCTTGACTGCCGATGATCGGGAACAGTTTATCCTCGATAATCAATGGTCGTTTAAGTATGGTGCGCTGGAAGAATTCGGCGAACGGGACGACCATATCGACGATGACGGCGAGATTATTTCTCGCAAAACGATTGAACGTTGCATCGACGACCCTCAAAATGAGACCTACCGCATTGTGCTGAACGGCAGAAAGGTCGGCGGTGTCATTTTGAAGATCGATAAGGAAACCCACCATAACGAGCTGGAAATCCTGTTTGTTTCTCCCGAGGAGCACACCAAAGGCATCGGCTACGGTGCGTGGTTGGCTGTCGAGGCACTGCACCCCGAAACGGTGTTGTGGGAAACCTGCACTCCCTATTTTGAAAAGCGCAACATCCATTTTTACGTCAATAAATGCGGATTCAAAATCGACGAATTCTGGTGCGAGTATTATGCACCCACTCACCAGCCCTGCGACGAAGAACACGACCCGAACGAAGGCCCCGATGAAATGTTCCACTTTGTAAAGAGAATGAAATAAAGACAATTCGCCGAGCAGAGCGTAAATTACGCTCTGCTCGGCTTTTTCTATCCATTGAAAATCGACTGATTATATGATATAATCAGTTCAATACTTTTCACTCCACCCGCGGTTTATTTTCCCCACTAAACCAACGGTAGGTGTGATTTTTGCTTTCCATGCGCTATACTGTAAACGAAAGGAGAACCTGTATGGATCAAATCAAAATCGGAAAATTTATTCCCGCTTGCAGAAAAGAGCAAAAGCTCACCCAACTGCAGCTGGCAGACAAGCTGGGAATCACCGATAAGGCGGTATCCAAATGGGAGCGGGGCATCGCTATGCCCGATACCTCCATTATGCTGGACTTGTGTGAGATCCTGCAGATCAATGTTAATGAATTATTAAGTGGGGAGAAAATCACTATGGAAAACAAACATCAAAAAAATGAAGAGCTGATGCTCGATCTGGCGAAGGAGATCGCCCAAAAGAACAAAACCATCTGGACGACCATGTGGGTCATTCTGGCGGTAAGTATGTTGGGGTTGTTCGGTGGCTGCGCCGCCGTATACTTCTTTGTACCGGAAGGGATCTGGCAGGTGGTATCCGTCATTGGACTCTGCATTCTCTTTTTGGCGCCATGTTTTTACGCATTAAAGCTGGAGGTCAGCGTGGGCGCCTATAAATGCAAAAACTGCGGGCACGAATTTGTACCCACCTATACGCAGGCATTGAACGCGATGCACGCCGGCACCACCCGCTACCTGAAATGCCCCGAATGCGCCAAGCGCACCTGGTGCAAAAAAGTTTGGAAGAAATAAGTAAACGCCGATGGGGAATTCCCCATCGGCGTTTTTGCCCCTTTTATCCCTTCTTTTGTTTTAAAATAAACTACCATAAAAAGACAATGTTTTCAACGCAAGGAAAAGAGGTTTTATAAACCAATGCACCGCTTGCCAAACAATTTAAGCAAGCGGTGTCGTTCTTTTCCGGGGTATAATTTTGCGTATCTTGGGAGCGCGGATGAGCGGTGTTCCTTATACGGTGAAATGCCGATTTCATTTTTTAACTTCATCTTGCATCCTTTGCCCCCATCTTGTATAATAGTATCAGACTCTGACGAAAAAAGGAGAACCTTTATGAAACGACTGATCCGAACTGTTGTTGCAGTAGCAGGGCTGGCGATCCTCTTTGGCGTTGCCATTTACTTTTTGATGGGCGGCAACTCCCCCGCCGAAAAGCTGATGAAAGAGCATCCTTATGTTTTTGAGACGGAAAAGAGCCTCGGCACCGAGCGGCAGGACAGCTACGCTTTGGGCGAGGGTTGCGTATACATTGCCTATCCCAAGACCAAAAATAAAGCGACGGACAAGGCGATCGAGGACTATCTCGACGAAGCCAAAGACACCTTTAACGATCTTCTGGAGCAGCGCAAGGATGCCGATCGCGCCGAGACCGAGCACATTGAAATTCCCCGCCTGGTTTTTGACTATACCACCGAGCCAAGCGGCGACTACACCCTTTTAAACCTTTCCTATAAGATTGAAATTTTGGATGAAGAGGCGGCGGCAAGTGCCCCCAACGATACGCTGAAGCTGAGCACCACCACCTTCTGCATCGGCAAGGAAAATGAGATCTTGGATCTCAACGGCATTTTAGGCGAAAACGGCGAAGCCAAGATCCGCAATATGCTGAAGGTCAAAAAGATCGCGTTTGATGATATGACGCATTTTACCGTCAGCGGCGATACACTGACCATTCATTTTCCCGATAACAGCGAAGAGTTTTCCATCGATGCGGTAAAGCGCGCCAACCTGATCGACCCCGATAAGCCGATGGTCGCGCTGACCTTCGACGACGGTCCCGGCGGCTATTCCAAGGAGCTTGCCGACCTTTTTGAGCAGTATAACGGCCGCGCCACCTTCTTTGTTCTGGGGCAGTTGGTTCCCCATTATGAAGAATCCTTGAAATACGTTTACGAAAAAGGCAACGAGATCGGAAGCCACACCTACAGCCACAAAAATCTGAACATCCAAAGTGAAGCCACCGTCCGCAAGGAGATCGACGACGCCAAGCAGGCGATCTTCGATGCCATCGGCGCTTATCCGACGGTCATCCGCACCCCCTACGGCAATGCCAACAGCACGGTAATGAAGATCATCGACGGGCCCAACATCCTTTGGAGCGTGGACACGCTGGATTGGCAGAGCCGCGACAGTTCCAAGATCATCAACAAGATCTTAAACGAAACCTCCGATGGCGACATTGTTCTGATGCACGAGATCTACGGATTTACCTTCAACGCGGTCAAGACCGCCATCAAAACCTTGGCGGATCGGGGCTACCAATTCGTCACCGTCAGCGAGCTGATGCAATATAAGGGCGTGGAGCCCGAAGGCAAGATCTACAGTGCCGATTGGCAAGTGAAATAAAACCAAAAACCGCGATGCATTGCATCGCTTTTTTTTATCTTTAGATTTCGATATCTGCGTGGATCCAAGCGTGGTCGCTGGCGCCGCGCTCGCCATAGGTGACTGCGGCATCGTGTTTTTCGATATTGCAAAGATAGAT
>JAZSBU010000075.1:0-29860 GCA_045602565.1 Eubacteriales bacterium
CTAACGATAGCATTAAGCTCTCTCGTTACACTTTCTCTGAAAGTAATCAGCAGATTGCGACACGCCTGTCGAATAGCATCCTCCCTTGATTTCGTCATTCGCTCGGTTTCAGTTCTTGCAAGGCTCAAGATTTTATCTGCCTGTGCCTGTGCATCAGCAATAATCTTTTCGGCATCTGACTTTGCCGCTTCAACGATAGCCTTAGCTTCCGCCTCAGCGGTCTGCACACCGTCCTTTTTGATCTGCTCAATAAGCTCCTGAAGTTGAACTTCCATAATTCTATCTCCTTTTATATTTAGTCAATTTTGCTGCAAAAAAACAAAATGGATCCAGCTTCCTCTGCAGACAGCTGGATCCATTAAATGTTATTATAATTATTTAGTTTTTTGTATTATAGCACGCTTTTCTTATTTCGTCAAGTCTTTAGAAGGATAAGTCTACAAAAAATTCAATTTTGTAAATCCAACAATGCAAATTAAAGTGGAATTCGGTGCGGGAATTCATCCACATATATCCGCTTAAAAAGCAAGTTTAAATAAACGGATAAGTCTATAGCTCATCCGGTTTTGTAACGCTCCGAATATTTGGTTTAAGCCGAACGCAACAGCAAAAACGTCCATCCCTTCGCATTTTAAGTCGAAATCAGCAGATTTTCACTGGAATTTATGCAAATCTAAACCCAACAAAAATCAGCAAAAACCCCAGTGTTTATGCGGTTTTTTCGATGTTTGTCCTATTATACCATATTCCTCAATTCTTCACACAATCCCTGTTGCTTTTATGCTGCTCGGGAGTTTGTTTTTTTGAGATTTGGGCATATGAACAAATCATAGTATTACTTTAAAAATTATTATAAAATACAACTTCATTCATCGGGCGGAACTGATCGTGCAGATCAAGCGGTTTGGCATCCTCCGAAGGATATCCCATCACCAGCAAAGCGATCGGGTCAACAGGATCAGGGATATTGAAACTTTCGCGCATGGCTGTAGGATCAAAATGCATTACCCAGCAACAACCAACACCGATATTGTGTGCCGCGAGCATCATATGCGTAGTAACGATAACGGCATCCACCGGAGAGGAAAGTGCACCGTCGTATTTTCTCACCCAGCTTTCGTCCTTATTATGACAAACAAGCATTGCCGTTGGCGCATTGAAATGACATTTGGTACATTCCTTCAACTTTGCGATCGATTTATCGGTATTAAGGACAAGGATCCGTTGCGGCTGATAATTACAACCGGTAGGAGCCTTATGCCCCGCCGCAAGAATTTTATCAATGACCTCCTGCGGCAGATGCTCGGGTTTAAAAGTTCTTACGGAATACCGTTCAGTGATTAATTTTTCGAAGTCCATGGTAACACCTCGTATTCATTTTCGGTTGCCTGCGAACATTGATGGCCATCAATGCTTTGTGTGGATATTATATCATATTTGGATCTATAAAACAAGCGAGATGAAATTTACCTCGCTTTTTAAATTTCAATTGGTGATGTACGGCGGGGAATTATACTACGATAATTTACTTTTGATATGAGATGTGATAAAATAAATGAAAGGCGGTGAGGGGATGAACCAGCAGAAAAATTACACACTGGAATTATTAAAATTATTTGCCTCCTATATGGTGGTGTTTATTCACGTAAAGTTTTACGGGGAATTGGGCGTTGCCATAGAGACGTTGGCGCGGTTTGCGGTGCCGTTGTTCTTTTTGATCTCCGGCTATTATTCTTATCAAATAAAGCCCGAAAAGATCCTGAAAAGAGCAAAAAACATACTGAATTTATCGGTCCTTGCGGTCGGTAGTTACACGGTTTTTAACATCGTGACCTTCCTTTTGAGAGGAAAAGTGGGAAGAGTTTTTCTCTATTTGGCGAAGTATCTGGATGTTACAAGGCTGGGGAAACTCGTTATATTCAATGTTCCCATCAGTGCCGGTCATTTATGGTTTTTATTGGCGCTGATTTATGTCTATCTTGTTTTTTATTGGATGACGGTTTCTCGGTTCAACGAAAAGGCGATGTTTATCCTTTCGTTTTTGCTGTTGGGCGGGCACCTTTTACTCGGCGAAGGTCTTTCGATGGTCGGGATCCGGCTCCCGCTTTGGCTGGTGCGGAATTTCGCCTTGATGGGAATGCCGTTTTTTGTATTGGGGTTGTTTACAAGAAAACACGAAAACAAATTACACACCATCCCCAACTACGCGCTGGTCATTTTAGCGGTGATCGGCGGGGCGGAAGCGGTGATCTCGCGGCATCTCTTTGGCAGAAATGAGATGTATATCGGCTCGATGCTGATTTTGTTTGCGCTGGTTGCTTGGTTTATTAAGTACGCAAACGTCCGATACCCTTCCTTTATAAACGCCCTTTCGGGGTGCAGTACTTATATTTATATCTTCCATGTGATGATCTCTTCGGTCATTCTCGGACTATATAAACTGTTTGCCCTTCGTTATGAAACGTCGATCGTCCTTCAAAACATCCATCCGATCATTGTGTGCATTGCATCGACCGCTTTGGCATACGCGATCATAAAGAAAAAACAAAGAAAAACCTGATCTTCAGCGGAGTGGTTGCACTCCGCTGATTTTTTATAGGGATTGGATTTACTTTTCGGGTTTAAAGATGTATAATATTTTCAAACATAAAACGACGGAGAAAAACGATGCGAACGATCGATGCTTTGAATATTACAAATACCGTTAAAAAGCTTTGTATAGAGGCCAACTGCTTCTTGAGCGGGGATATCAAGAACTCCATAGCAACCGCGCAAAAAGAAGAACCCTGGCCGCAGGCCAAGGAGATTTTGGGGCGGATCGTGGAGAACTACAAGACCGCCGAGCAAAAAAACCAACCGATCTGCCAAGACACCGGTGTTGCTTGTGTCTTTTTGAAGATCGGGCAGGAGGTTCATATCGAGGGGGATGTGAACGAGGCTGTGCATGAAGGGGTGCGGCAAGGGTACGCGGAGGGGTACTTAAGAAAGAGCGTGGTTGCCGACCCGTTAAACCGTGTCAACACCGGCGACAATACCCCTGCAATGATCTATATCGACCTTGTACCGGGGGATCAAATTGAGATCACGGTAGCCCCCAAAGGCTTCGGCAGCGAAAATATGAGCCGGATCGCCATGTTGCGCCCCTCCGACGGAGTGTTGGGGGTCAAAGAGTTTGTAAAACGGACGGTTCTGGAGGCGGGGCCCAACCCTTGCCCGCCCATCGTTGTGGGTGTTGGTATCGGCGGTACCTTTGATAAAGCGGCGTTGCTTGCCAAAAAAGCGTTGCTCCGCCCTGTGGACCTGCCGAATGAAACGCCGTTTTATGCGGAGCTTGAAAAAGAACTGCTGGAGGAGATCAACGCCTTAGGTATCGGCCCCCAAGGGTTCGGCGGGAAAACCACCGCCCTTGCGGTGAACATCGAATATTTCCCCACCCATATTGCGGGGTTGCCGGTGGCGGTGAATATCAACTGCCATGTGACAAGACATAAGACCGAGGTGATATAAATGGCGATAAAGATTCAAACTCCGCTGACGCGGGAAGCGGCGCGGAAATTAAAAGCCGGAGACAGTTGCCTCATTTCGGGCGTGATATACACAGCGCGGGATGCGGCGCACAAACGCCTTTGCGAACGGATCGCCGCGGATCAACCGCTTCCTTTGGACCTCAAAGACTGCATCATTTACTTTGTAGGCCCCACGCCCGCAAAACCCGGGGAAGCGATCGGCTCGGCAGGCCCGACCACCTCGTACCGTATGGATGCCTATAGTCCGGATTTGATCAGGCTCGGTCAAACAGGGATGATCGGCAAAGGCAAACGCGGGCCTGAGGTGATCGAAGCGATGAAGGAGCACGGCGCGGTTTACTTCGGCGCCATCGGCGGTTGCGGCGCATTGCTCTCAAAATGCATCAAGAAGGCGGAAGTGATCGCCTACGAGGACCTGGGCGCCGAGGCGATCAGAAGGCTTGAGGTCGAGGATTTTCCCGTTGTCGTCGTCATCGACAGCGAGGGGAACAATCTTTATGAAACAGGGCCTCAAGCGTACCTGAAAAACAACAAATGACATCTTGATGATGAAAAAAGGAGAATAAAGTGTGGAAGAAAACATTTTTGAAGGGCTGAAATATCTGCTCTCTTTCCCGAAAGGATTTCAGCAGGATCAAAAATATCCCCTGATCATTTTCCTGCACGGCGCGGGGACCCGCAGCGATTCCTTGGAGCGTTTGGGGAGAAATGCCAATGTGGGCAGACTGCTGGAGCGGCAGGATGCCAGAGGCTATATTCTTCTTGCGCCCCTTTGCCCGAATGCCGATTGGAATGAATGGATGAAGCCGCTGGTCGGCTTGGTAGAACACTATCGTGCCGTTTCCTATATTGATGAGACCCGCATTTATCTGACCGGCAACAGTATGGGCGGATACGGCACCTGGATGCTGGCGACCCATCACCCCGATTGGTTTGCCGCGGCGATGCCGGTCTGCGGCGGCGGGGTTCCTGCCTTTACCAGAGGTATGGTGGATCTTCCCATCCGCGCCTTCCACGGCTTGAAGGATACGCTGGTCGATCCCATCGAGAGTCTGGAGATGGTCAAGGCGGTCAATCGGAACGGCGGCTATGCCGAGCTGATCCTCTTCCCCGAATGTGCCCATAATTGCTGGAGCGCGGTCTATTCCGATGAGAAAAACTACGACTGGCTGCTCTCCTTTACCGGCGAGCGGAAGAAGACCGAGGTGGAGGAGCTGACCGGTGATTATTACGGATAAAACTATAATGAGGTGGTAAATTTATGGTAAAACAAGCATTTCAACACATTGATAACAATGTAGAAAAGTATCTGGATTTTTTGAGCAAGATCTGCTCCTTCGAGGCGCGTGCCTATGATAAGGAGACCATCGATCGGATGGTGGACTTTATTACCGCGTTTGCCCAAGGCGAAGGCCTGCAGGTGACACGCACGCCGATGAAAAAATGCGGCGATTTTCTGACCGTGGAGATCAACCCCGGCGCGGAAAAAGCGGGTTTGATGATGGCGCATATGGATACCGTCTTTGATAAAGGGGTCTTTGGTCAACCGCCGGTGCGGCGGGAGGGCAATCAAATGTTTGGTCCCGGTGTCATTGATTGCAAGGGCGGGATCGCCATTGCGCTTTTGACGCTGAAGGCGCTGCTGGAGAACGGTTTTGATAAGCACCTGCGGCTGATCCTTACCTCCGATGAGGAGATCTCCAATGTGCTCGGTGGCGAGAAAGAGCAACAGTTCTTTCGGGAGCGATCTGCCGGCTTCCCCTGCGCCATCAACTGCGAGACTGCCGAAGGCGATCAGGTGGTGACGAGCCGCAAGGCGATTCTTAAATATCGTTTAGATATTAAGGGTGTTTCGGGCCATGCAGGCAAGCACGTGTTTACCGCCAAAAATGCGGTGGTGGAAGCCGCCCATAAGATCGTGGCATTGAGCCAAAAGAGCGTCCCCGGCGGGACCACCTATAGTTGCAACATTGTTCAGGGCGGGTCGGTGCTGAACGTCATCCCCGATTGTTGCAGTGTTTCGGTCGATGTCCGCGCGGTTACGGTCAAGGATATGGAGCAAACCAAGCAGGTAATGGAAGAGGTGGCGCAGACCGCGTTTATTCCGGGTACCACCTGCGAAGTCCATCTGCTGGGTGTCCGCCCGCCGATGGAAAAAACGCCCGAAACGATGGCGTTATTGCAAGGTCTTTTGGATGTTTGCCATAAGTACGGCTTGGGCACACTGACCCCGGTAGACTCCGGCGGCGGCTCGGATTCCTGCTTCACCCACATAGCGGGGATTCCCTCCATCTGCGGCGTGGGTGCCAGCGGCGGTAAGCAACATTCCGCCGATGAATTTTTAAATATCGAGTCCATCCCCCTGCGGGCAAAAATTCTGGCAGGCTTTTTTGCCGGATAAAAAATAAAAGCGAGGTGCATTGCACCTCGCTTTTGCTATGTGTGAAAAACCGATAGCCATTTTGACAGAATTTTGTGCAAATTGAGACGGACGAAAAGCGGTGAAAACCCTAGTGTTTATGCGGTTGTTTCGACTTTTGTATCCCCACAAATCGGGGACAGTCCGACAACAGTTCTTAAAAGGTGTCAAGAGTGATCTTTATCCAATGCGTGCATAAACCCCGAATTTTATCGTTGTTTTGATTGCAAGCGTGACATTGCCCAAAACAAGTTGTTCTTGCATTATTGCAGAATATAATATATAATGTATGCTAAGGTATACTGTCATTCTATGATGGTTTCTTCTGTTTTAATATTTAAAATCAATTAAAGAGAAAGAAGAGCCTTTGGGAATTTAACCTATCGCCGAGAAGATTGAAAGGAACCGCCATGGAACAAACAAAAAAACGAGTATTAATGTTTTGCGTCCGTTTCTTTGATTATGAAAAAAGAATAGCAGATGCCATCCGTAATGCGGATTACATAGTGGACCTTTACGACGAACGTCCCAACAACGGCTTTATTGCAAAGGCCTGCATCCGCTATAATATCGGGCTCTATCGCTCCGCGCTTCGAAAATATTATCGTCAAATCATCGAAGAGACCAAAAACGTTTCCTACGACTATATTTTCGTTGTGAAGGGCGAAGCGATCAACGAAGAGATCTTCGAAATGCTGAAAAAAGCGCATCCGGAAGCAACCTTCGTTCTGTATTTATGGGATTCGGTTGTCAATATCCCCGATTGCGAAAAACGGATGAAGCTCTATGATCGGGTGCTCACCTTCGATCCTCAGGATGCAAAAAAATATCACATCCCCTATTTGCCGATACCTTTCGATAAGAACAGTTTTTCTTTTGCTTCGCAAAAGGAATATTCCTATGACATTGCTTTTATCGGAACCGCACATTCGGTTCGTCCCCGCGTTGTGAAACAAATTGCAGATCAATGCAGAGCAGCAAACCGAAACTGCTTTGTATATTTCTATTCTCCCCATATTTTGGTTTATCTTTTCAATAAGCTGACGAATCCGGATTATCGATGGATCACCTTGAAGGACATTCACTTTCAAGCCCTTTCCTCCGAGCAGGTTAACCGGATATATGCATCCAGCCGATGTATTTTAGATGTGGAACATCCGAAGCAAAGCGGTGCAACAACAAGACCGATCGAAATGCTTCCGATGAAAAAGAAGATCATTTCCACCAATTGCCATGTGAAAGATTTTTTGTTTTATAATCAAAACAATTTCTTGATCATTGATAGAGACCACCCTGAAATAAACGAGGAATTTTTTGAAAGCGAATATCTTCCCGTGCAGGAGGATGTTCTTTACGATTATTCTCCGGAAAAGTTTGCAAAAATTATTTTAAACACGGATGAAACCAAGCAAATGTAAAAAAGGAGTTTTTATGAAAAATATATGTGTTGATGTAGTCGTTCCCATGTATAACGGCGAACGGTTCATCCCTGATCTGATTAGCACATTTGAAAATCAAACGTTTAAAAACTTCAAGGTCATTTTCGTTGATGACGGTTCCACCGATAATACATCGCAGGTATTGCATAAAGAATTGGGAAAAGCAAGCTTTGAAAACGTTGTTGTTCACCAGGAAAACCGCGGCTTGCCCGGCGCAAGAAACGCAGGAATCAACCATGCAACAGCGCCGTGGATCACTTTTGTGGATTGCGATGATTTGTTGGATGTTCATTTTTTGGAATACCTGTATAAAAGCATAACGGAAAACGATGTTGATTGGGGATATTGCGGGTTTCAGCCTGTTGAAGCCGGCCGGATGGATAAAATCAAGAAAGCAGAAGAATATACCTGCAGTGTGGTCTCCGCAAAAGAGTGTATGCAAGAATATTACAGCAGTTGGTTTTGCTCTTGTTGTATGATCATAAGCAGAGAATTTCTTTGTAAGAACGGTTTATTGTTCGATGAAAAATGCACCTATTGCGAGGATATTCCCTTTATAACCGAAGTGATCGAAGCCGCAGATAAAATCGCAAAGATTGATTGCGATCTATATATTTATCTGCTCCGGCAAGGTTCTTTGATTCGAAGTCCGAAAATTGAAAAGTATAAAGTGGGACTTGCCGGATTTTTGCGAATGTCTGAACGGTTGGCAAAAAAGGATTCTCAAGCCGCAAAAACCTTTTCCCGGATGGGCGTGGCAAGATATATGATTGCCACGTTACGGAAAGGCGCCGTGCAATTGCCGTTGAAGCAATTCAAGGAGTTGGCCGGTCATATTGATGAAAAGGCGCTGAAAGAGCAGATCGGACATTTACCGCTTCTTCTGAAAATATCCGGATATATTTATTTGATTTCCAAAACGGTGTTTTATCTGTTTATAAACATTCTATTTAACGATTAATAAGGTGGGTTGAATAAATGACGGTAGGTGTTGCTGTTGCACTTTATAACGGTGCCAGATTCATTGGTCCGCAATTAGATTCCATAAGAAACCAGACTTTGGAGCCGAATCGGGTGGTTTTATGCGACGACGGTTCGAACGACGGAACCATAGAAATCGTAACGAGCTATATCGAAAAATACGCCCTGCAGGATAAATGGACACTGATCCAAAACGAGGACAACCTGGGATACGCCAGAAATTTTTATAAAGCGATGCGCCTTTGCGAAACCGATATCATTTTCTTATGCGATCAAGACGATCTATGGAAAGAGAATAAAATCGAACGAATGACTGATGTAATGAATCGGCATCCTGATATTTTGCTGCTTGCCAGCAAGTTCGGTATGATCGACGAGAACGGAAACGCGTTACACGGAATTCTGGAGAAAAAAACAAGCGAGACCGGAAAGATCAGAAAGATCGGGCATAAGGAGCTGCTCAGCGCATTTTATTGGCCCGGAATGATAATGGCTGTGAAAAAAGATTTCTTTTGTGAAATCTTTGAAACGATCCGGCCCCACAAAGTTGCTCACGATCGCGTTTTAGCTCATTTCGCCGCAGAGAGCAACGGTTTTTACGAATATGACTATATCAGCTCGTACCATCGGCGACACGGGAATAATACAGCAAATGAGGAACATCGGATTTTCAAGCTATTAAATCTCAAAAGAAAATTGCGGGATATGAAGGACCATATTGATATGTTGGAAGGTCTTTTGAATATTCCGTTGCCCTTTTCAAAGAAAAGCGTTGATCTGATTGCTGCGAGCCTTGAATTTTCTAAAATGAGAGAAAAAGCGGTTCGAAACAAGGATCTGAAACTACTCAATAAAATATATAGAAACAACGAAATGGCGCGTAAAGTTTCATATATTTGTGATGTTTGGTTGATTTTTTTTGGCAAATAATTGAAGGAGATTATAATGGAACAAATCAAAAAAACAAAAGGTGATTTTCTGAACAGATTGATTATAATCGCAGCAAGTGTTCTTGTATTACTCTTCGGAATGTTGCTGGACGAGGTAAATCAGTTTGTGACGGGCGGCTTGCTTATTGCCGCAGCGATTTGCCTTTATTTTCTTGCTGTTTTTAAAGTCTGCGAAAAGAATTATTTATCGTTTTCCGCTGTTTTTAACGCAATTTGGATTGCAACCATCGGTTTGGCGCAGCTTCGGCTTTTGGGATATCAAAAGATCTGGAGTGATCGAACTTGGCTAAATCTGATGCTGGCAACTGCTTTATTTCAGATCGCCATCCCGCTCGGCCATATCATTGCCGATAAGTTTTCCGATAAACTTTATTCCCTGAAAACGCTGAAAAAAGGGAAAATAAAATTGGAATTCAAGCAGCAACGTCTATTTTGGATTTGTTTGTTCGGAACGGGTATTGCGCTGTTGCTGTTTGTCTGGAACATTCTGATCAAAGGGTATATCCCGTTTTTTGCTACACAAGCGAACGGATATTTGGCTTTTTATACCAAACGAATGGTCTTTGTCACAGCGGCATGCGTGATCTCCCCGATTGCCTATTGGTGCATCATAAAATGCAACCTTTCTGTTCTGAAGAAAATCTTAATGTATGTGTGCATAGCAATAAATACGTTTGTTATACCGATCCTGCAGGTGAACAGAGGTGTTTTCATTGTTGCCTCTCTGATGTTGACAGCGGCTGTTTTTTACCTGAACGGTAAAAAGTTTTTGGTTATGTTGCTTTGTTTGCTGGTTACGTTTGGATTTTATGAGATCGCTTCGGTTGCCAGAAACTATACCGATGAATATCTCAATAATATTTTTGAGCCTGTAGAATTCGCTCCGCCGATAGAAACGCCGCCTGCGGATACTCCTGCTGTGGAAACACCTCCTGCGGAAAACCCTTCTATGGATACTCCTGATGAAGAAACGCCTCCCTCGGAGACTCCTCCTGAGGAGCCGTCTGCCACGCAGCCCGAAAAACCAAATAACGTCAATTTCAAACTGCCTGCAAAGGTTTCGTTCTTATACGGATACTTTACAGTAAGCCACGATAACTTCAATGAGGCAGTCAACAATGCCTCCGGATATACCTACGGAGTAAGACAGTTAGCCCCCTTTAATGTGATTCTAAGAAGCCCGCATATAGATGCTGCTTTGGCGGATGCCGAATATTATACAGTAAAATACGATCTGAACACATCGAATTTAATAAGCGGTGTATATTATGACTTGCGGGAGTTCGGCGTTATTATATTTGTTCTTTTATGGGGAATCGCTTTGGGAATCATAGAAAAGATCTACTTGAAGCATAACGGCGTTTTCGCTTTGGCCACCCTTGGAAATGCCTTGACCCCGATTGTCCTTCCGTTTTTCGCCCCCTGGTTTGAGAACTTCACGTTATGGCTTTTCTGGGGAACAATACTGCTAATAATGCTTATATCAAGCATCAGCATATCATTTAAAAAGAATATGGAGTAACAAGAACTATGAAAGGTATCATTCTTGCCGGAGGATCCGGCACAAGACTTTATCCCTTGACGAAGGTAACATCCAAACAACTGTTACCCATCTATGATAAACCGATGATTTATTATCCTATGTCTGTTTTGATGAACGCAGGCATCCGGGATATTCTGATCATCTCCACCCCGCAGGACCTGCCCCGCTTTGAGCAGCTTCTGGGGGATGGGCACCAATTTGGTGTTAATCTGAGTTATGTGGAGCAGCCTTCTCCGGATGGTTTGGCGCAAGCCTTCATCCTGGGCGCAGACTTTATCGGCGACGATACCGCCGCAATGGTACTGGGCGATAACATTTTCGCCGGCCATGGCTTGAAAAAACGTCTGAAGGCCGCAGTTGAAAATGCAGAAAGCGGCAAGGGTGCCACTGTTTTCGGTTACTATGTGGATGATCCCGAACGCTTCGGCATTGTGGAATTCAACAGCGAAGGCAGAGCCATCTCCATCGAAGAAAAGCCTGCCAAGCCCAAGAGTAACTATTGCGTAACCGGTCTTTATTTCTACGATAACCGCGTGGTTGAATATGCAAAGAACCTGAAGCCCTCCGCCCGCGGCGAGTTGGAGATCACCGATCTGAACCGCATCTATCTGGAAAACGGCGACCTGAACGTGGAACTTTTAGGTCAGGGCTTCACCTGGCTGGATACCGGCACACATGAAAGCCTGGTGGAGGCCACCAACTTTGTGAAGACCGTTGAAACCCATCAACATCGCAAGATTGCCTGCCTGGAAGAGATCGCTTATCTGAACGGCTGGATCTCCAAAGAGGATGTTCTGGCAGTTTATGAAGTGCTTAAGAAAAACCAATACGGTCAGTACCTGAAAGACGTTTTAGACGGCAAGTATATCGATAAGTAATTAATTTTTAAGGAGAAATCACTATGACTATTATCGTTACCGGTGGCGCCGGATTCATTGGTTCCAACTTTGTTTTCCATATGCTGAATAAATATCCCGATTACCGCATCATTTGCTTGGACAAGCTGACCTATGCGGGCAATCTTTCCACCTTGAAGGACGTTATGGATAACCCCAACTTCCGCTTTGTGAAGATGGATATCTGCGACCGCGATGGCGTTTATAAGCTCTTTGAAGAAGAGCATCCGGATATGGTGGTCAACTTTGCGGCAGAAAGCCATGTGGACCGCTCCATCGAAAATCCCGAAGTTTTCCTGCAGACCAACATTCTGGGCACCCAGGTTCTGATGGATGCTTGCCGCAAATACGGTATTCAGCGGTATCATCAGGTTTCCACCGACGAAGTTTACGGCGATCTGCCGTTGGATCGTCCGGACCTGTTCTTCACCGAAGAAACACCGATCCATACCAGCTCTCCCTATAGCAGCTCCAAGGCGGGCGCCGACCTGCTGGTGCAAGCCTATCACCGCACCTTCGGTCTGCCCATCACCATCTCCCGCTGCTCCAATAACTATGGTCCGTATCACTTCCCCGAGAAGTTGATCCCCTTGATGATCGCCAATGCGCTGGCCGATAAGCCTCTGCCTGTTTACGGCGAGGGTCTGAACGTTCGCGATTGGCTCTATGTGGAAGATCACTGCAAAGCCATCGACCTCATTATCCATAAGGGCCGCGTGGGCGAAGTTTATAACATCGGCGGCCACAATGAAATGAAGAACATCGATATCGTTAAGATCATCTGCAAGGCCTTGGATAAACCCGAAAGCCTGATTACTTATGTTGCCGATCGTAAGGGGCACGATATGCGCTATGCCATCGATCCCACCAAGATCCATACCGAACTGGGCTGGCTGCCCGAAACCAAATTTGTCGATGGTATCCAGAAAACCATTCAGTGGTATCTGGATAACAAAGAATGGTGGGAAACCATCATTTCCGGCGAATATCAGAACTACTATGAAAAGATGTATGGCAACCGCTAAGGAGTACATTACTATATGAAAGTTTTTGTAACCGGCGTCGGAGGTCAGTTGGGCCACGACGTTGCAAACGAACTGCATAAACGCGGCCATTCGGCCATCGGCAGTGATATCGCCGCAGTATATAGCGGTATTCAGGACGGTTCCGCTGTAACCACCCTGCCCTATGTGTCAATGGATATCACCAACGCAGAGATGGTCCGCCGTATCCTTGCCGAACTGCAGCCGGATGCAGTGATTCACTGCGCCGCATGGACCGCGGTGGATGCCGCTGAGGATGAAGATAAGCAGGAAAAGGTCCACGCGATCAATGCGGGCGGAACGCAAAACATTGCCGTTGCCTGCAAAGAGCTGGGCTGCAAAATGATGTATATCAGTACCGACTATGTCTTCAACGGCCAAGGGGAAGCCCCTTGGCACCCCGATTGCAAGGACTATGCACCGCTGAATGTTTACGGTCAAAGCAAGCTGGAAGGCGAGCTGGCTGTGGCAAACACCTTGGAGCAATATTTTATTGTTCGCATTGCATGGGTATTCGGATTGAATGGGAATAACTTTATCAAAACAATGCTGAATGTGGGAAAGAAATTCGATACGCTTCGCGTTGTTGACGACCAGATCGGCACTCCCACCTACACCATGGATCTCAGCCGCCTGCTGGTGGATATGATCGAGACCGAAAAATACGGTTATTATCACGCCACCAACGAAGGCGGATATATCAGTTGGTATGACTTTGCCTGCGAAATTTTCCGCCAGGCGGGCTATACCACCAAAGTGAACCCGGTAACCACGGAAGAATACGGACTTTCCAAGGCTGCCCGCCCCTTCAACAGCCGGCTGGATAAAACCAAACTGGCGGAAAGCGGCTTTGAGCTCCTGCCCACCTGGCAGGATGCCTTGGCAAGATATTTGAAAGAAATCGAGGATTGATTATGGGACAAATTACGGTCGAAAAAAACGTGGGCGGCATTGAAGGCCTTTGCGTTATCACGCCTGCTGTTCATGGAGATAACCGCGGTTATTTTATGGAAACCTATAGCCGGCGCGATATGGAAGAAGCCGGCTTGAATATTCCCTTTGTGCAGGATAACCAGAGTATGTCCACCAAAGGCGTTCTGCGCGGGCTGCACTTCCAGAAGAACTTTCCCCAGACTAAGCTGGTTCGCGCCATTAAAGGAAGCGTGTTTGACGTTGCGGTAGACCTGCGTGCCGACTCCGCGACCTACGGCAAATGGTTTGGCGTTTTGCTGACCGAAGAAAATAAAAAGCAGTTTTTGATCCCCAAGGGCTTTGCCCATGGCTTCCTTGTGCTCACCGATACAGCCGAGTTCTGTTATAAATGCGATGATTTCTACCACGCCAATGATGAAGGCGGTCTGGCATGGAACGATCCCGAAATCGGCATCGAATGGCCTGAGTTGGTGGGTGAATATAAAAACTCTGCTTCTGCCGAAGGGTATACTCTCTCTGATGGTACACCCCTGAACCTCAGCGAAAAAGATCAGAAGTGGGCAGGGCTGAAGGATACTTTTCAATTTTAAGGAGAACCATCCATGAATAATCCGTTGATTTCTGTAATCGTTCCGGTCTATAACGCGGAGCCTTATCTGGAACGTTGCGTCAACAGTATCCGAAATCAGACCTATTCCAATCTGGAAATTATCCTGGTGGACGACGGTTCTCCGGACCGTTGCGGTGAAATGTGCGATGAATATGCAAAGCAAGACCCCCGTATTCTGGTAATTCATAAGAAAAACGGCGGGCAATCATCGGCACGCAATGCGGCGCTGGATGTTATGAAGGGCGATTATGTCGGGTTTGTTGATTCGGACGATTGGATTGAATCCGATCTCTATGCACGTTTGATGGCGCTCATTCAAGAGCATCACGCCCAAATCTCTGTTTGCGGCGTGCAATGTGATTGGTCCAACGGTAAAACGATCCTTTGCAATAACGAATACCCCAAACGCAAAGATATCGAGCATTGGTCCAAGATCGATGCTTTAAGGGAGCTGACTTTAAATACAAAGATCACCAATGCTCCTTGGAATAAATTATTCGAACGCCGTATTTTTGACGGACTTCGTATGCGCGAAGGTTGGGTATACGAAGATTTTGAAATCATGCCAAAGTGCATCGAACGGGCAGAACATATTATATATGATCCCAAACCGTTGTATCATTATATTATGACGGATGAAAGCACCATCCGCGGAGCGTTCAAAGAAAGAAGATTTATCGAAGCAGATGTCAGCAAAGAGATCGTTGACCATTATAAGAAGAATTATCCCGAATTGACAGGATATGTTCTGGCGCGTCATGTTGAAATCTGCTTGATATTAATCTATGATTCTGCGGTATCCGAGGAATTTTCCGGCAAAAGAACGGCTCTGATCGATGAAATAAAGAAGATGCGGCCGTCTGCTTTTTTCCGCTGTCTTAATAAAATTACGAAGCTGAAGTATTGCGCCTTTAAGGTGCACGTTCGGTTCTATATGCTCCTTATGAAGCTTTATCATAAAATCAAGGGCTGATCAGCGAAGTTTTAAGAGGTGTAAATATGAGATTCAGCATCATTCTTCCTGTATATAATGTTGAAAAGCATATAAAAAAATGTATCCATTCTCTGGTAACTCAAACATATACCGATTTTGAAATTGTTGTTGTTAATGACCAAACACCGGATAACAGTATGCAGATTGTTGAAGAATTTGCGCAAGCGAATCCCGAAAAATTCAACATCATAAACCAGCAGAATAAAGGCTTGGGCGGAGCACGAAATACAGGTATTGCAGCAGCGAAGGGCGACTATATTCTGTTTGTGGACAGCGATGATTACATAGAGCGTAGCACGCTGCAGGTTCTAAACGAATATATTGAAAAAAAGCCCTGCGATATTTTAGAATTCAATTATTTTGAAGTTTCGCCGAAAGGAAAAATCCTAAAACGCCTGACTTTATATGATAAGCCCGCGTATGTGACCGAAAAAAAGGATATGGCTCAGCTGCTTATGGGCTCTCCGATCGCGTGCAACAAGGTTTATCGGCGCGAATTTTTCATCAACAGCGGCGTTTTATTCCCCGAAAAAACCTTATATGAAGATGCCGTTACCCGTATATTGACAGCCAAAGCGGCCGATATGTTCTGCTGCAACGAATATCTTTATAATTACGTTCAACACGAAGGTTCGATTATGAACAGCAAGGTGTCCGAACGAATGTTGGATATTACCAAAGTGGTGGATCTTGTATGCGATGTGTTTTCAAAAGAGCAACTTCTGAATGATTTCGGCACCGAATTAGAGGCGACGTTGATTTCTTCCTTATTAAGAATCGCCGCCGATGCGCTTAAAAAAGATCCAAATCATATCATTTGGCAGCAGATCGCCGATTATACCCTGAATAAATTCCCGCATTATCAAAGCAATCCGTTCCTGACAAAAGATGCTAAAATGAAATTGAGTTGTTTGGGCAAGAGAGATATTTCTGGTTATAAAAAGTATGATCGGATCATGAAGATCAAAAGTTCTCTATTGCAATCCGCCCTTTTCCGCCGGCTGAACCGTTTGCGAAAAAGAGGATAAACTATTTAAATATGGTGATTTTATGAGATTTAGTGTAATTATCCCTGTATACAACGTAGAAAAGTATATAAAAAAATGCTTGGACTCTGTGTTGAACCAAGAATTCAACGATTACGAGATCATCGTTGTCGACGACGAATCCCCTGATAACAGCATGGAGATCGTGGAAGATTTGGCGCAAAAATATCCCGAAAAAATCAATATCATCCACCAGCAGAACAAAGGCCAAGGCGGCGCGCGGAATACCGGCGTTTTGGCAGCTAAGGGTGAATATCTGGTTTTTATCGATAGCGATGATTATATCGAAAAAGATATGTTATCAACGGTCAACGAAACTATAAGCCAAACTTCGTGCGACATCGTCATGTTTAATTTTTATGAGGTCTTGGAATCC
This sequence comes from Eubacteriales bacterium, assembly GCA_045602565.1. GTDB lineage: Bacteria > Bacillota > Clostridia > Oscillospirales > QAKW01 > QAKW01. The sequence goes on from JAZSBU010000075.1 coordinate 16,758, forward strand.
GGAGAAAAGATCGGCAAGCAGACCTTTTTTAAAGAAAACAGGACCTGCGAAACCAAGAAAGAAAAAAATGAATTGTTATTAGCCCCCCCTTGCCCCTGGAATAAGGTGTTTCGCCGCACATTTTATATTGAAAGCGGCGTTCTCTTTCCTGAAAAGACGTTATATGAAGACGTAGTCACCCGAATTTTAACAGCGAAAGCAAATAAGATCTGCCTTTGTAACGGTCATTTCTATAATTACGTGCAGCGCCAGGGCTCGACAATGAACAGCAATGTATCGCCCCGCGTTACCGACATTATAAAAGTTACGGAATTGGTATGTGACTCTTTTGAAAAAGAAGGTCTTGCGGCGGAATATAAAGAGGCTATTGAAGCGGCGCAGACACATTCGTTATATACCATAGCGGAAAATGTTTATAAGCAATCCCCATCGCATCCTATGCAAAAAAACATAACCGATTATATTTCTCGAAAATTTCCGAATTATTTAGACAATTCGTTTTTGCCGAAGTATATAAAGAACGAAATTCATTGTTTAATTAAAGAGGACTATACCCGGTATAAATATTTAAAAGCCGTCGGCAAAGCGAAAACTATGCTCTACAATAATCGCTTTTTGCGCGCCCTTAATCGGTTGCGCAAAAAGATGGGCTTATAAGAGAACAAAATCATTTGGAGGAAAATATGGTAGTTGCAGTTACAGGTTATCATGGAACCGGATCATCCGCTGTTTTGGATTTGCTTTCGGAATATGAGGGTTGTTCGGAAGGCGGAATGCGCTCTTTTGAGCATGTACCATTTTATTTTCCAAACGGACTTTTTGATTTAGAACATAAGCTTTTATTAGGAAACGATCCTCACCGTTCGGATGAAGCTATAAAAAGCTTCCGAAATGCAATGTATGAGCTGAATTATAAAAACTTTGGTTGGATGGGTACGTATGATCAGTATTTCGGAGATGAATTTAAGCAAAATGTTGATGAATTTCTGAAAAACATTGTTCAGTTTGAATGTAACGGAGAATGGTATAATTACTATAAACGAGGGAAACTTTCTCCGCTTAAAATTTTGAAAGACAGCATAAAAAAGTTTTTGCCTCAAAAAAAGATCATCGGCGAATTCGGAAGAAAGAACTATTTGCTCACAAAACAAAAAATCGAAATTTCTTTCGTGTCCGAAGAAGAGTTTTTTGAACACGCCAGAATTTTTGTTAAAAACTATCTCCAAATGATCAATCGCGATCATGTACCCACGCTGCTGATCGATCATTTATTGTTCCCTCATAATGCTCATCGAATGGATAAATACTTTGGCGAAGATTTTCGCCTGATCGTTGTGGACCGCGATATAAGAGACCTGTTTGTATTATGTAAATACATTTGGGCGCAAATGGGTTTTGAGCCGCCCTATCCGATCGAAGCAGAAGCGTTCTTGCAGCACCGCATTAATATGAAGCGGGCAGAAAAAAGGACCGAAAACCCCAATGTTTTATATATCCACTTTGAAGATCTGATTTATAAATATGATGAGACGGTTGCAAAACTCGAAAAATTCGTTGGTTTAACCCCCGAACAGCATACCCGCCCCCGTACCCGTTTTATTCCGGAAAATTCTATAAATAATACCCAGAATTTCCTTATTGAAAAAGAATGGGAAGAGGAAGTAAAAATCTTTGAATCGCAGCCCGATGAACTTTATGAGTTCCCCTATAAAAGAAAGGCAGATATAAAGGATACGTTTGATAATCAGGAATAATTTATGAAAAAAACGAAACAATTATTTGTAAATTTAATAGCCAGTGTCGTTGTATTTGTCATACAATTTTTGATCAGTTTTTGGTTATCCCCCTATGTGGTTTCCCGCTTGGGCGAGGAAGCCTACGGATTTATAACCTTGGCAAATAATTTTACTCAATATGCCACGCTTATCGCCGTTTCCATAAACTCGATGTCCAGCAGATTCATCTCGCTGGAATATAACCGCGGCAATAAAGAGAAGGCCAACCAATATTATTCCTCTGTGTTCTGGATGAACGTCATCTTATCAGCGGTTGTTCTTATAGTATCATCAGTGATGATATACTATATCGAGCATATCATTAACATAACTCCGAAGTTTATAACAGACGTAAAATTGGTCTTTGTTTTCAGCTTTGCCGGGCTGATTGTTTCCTTCCTTACCACCTGCTTTAATTCAGCCCCATTCGTCACCAACCGGATGGATCTGAACGCCTATATCCAGATCGCGACAAACGTAACCAGAGTGGTTGTTATCTTGGGCACCTTTATGCTCTTTGCGCCAAAGATCTATTTTGTTGCATTGGCTACGGTGATCTGCAATCTCATTGCATTTATAATTTATTTTTTAATCAAGAGAAAACATCTTCCCGATCTTTCCATCAAGCGCAGGTTCTTTTCGTTCAAACGAATCGGAGAACTTGTAAAATCCGGTGTATGGTTGCTTATTTCCGATATCAGCAGTATGTTCTTAAACGGAATGGATTTGCTGCTTGCCAATTTGTTTATAAGCGAAAAAGCGATGGGAAGATTATCCATATCAAAGATCATTCCGACCGCTGTTGGCAGCCTGCTGGGCTTTTTATCTAACATTTTTGCGGCAACGTTTACCAAAATTTTAGCAACGGGGGATAAAAACGCTCTGGCAAAAGAGGTTCGTCTTTCGTTTAAAATTCTGGGCGGGTTTTTAACGGTACCTTTTGCGGGTGTGATCGTATTCGGCCCTGAATTTTTCAAGCTTTGGCTGCCGTCCAATGTCTATGATGCGGCGGCAATAACGCAGGTTTATATCCTTATGTTGCTAACGCTGATCAATGTTATTATCAACGCGTATATGTATAGCATCCACGCATTGCTTATCGCAATTAATAAGGTAAAGGTATATTCCATCATAGTTTTCGGATGCAGCATCGTTAGCATCTGTTCCACCTTGGCGTTGGTTGCATTCACCGATCTGGGCGTATATGCGGTGGCGGGAACCAGCACCGCGGTTCTGGGCGTTGTAAACCTTGTTGTTTTTCCGCTCTACGTTGAAAAACAATTGGGGCTCAAGCCGCTTGCCTTTTTGGCAACGATATTCCGAAGCCATGGCACGCTGATCGCAACTTGCTTACTGTTCTTCGTTGTTAAGCAGTTTATTTCCATAAACAACTGGATTTGGTTCTTTGTTGCCTGCGGGCTCTGCGTAGTGATCGGCTATTTGGCAGATTTCCTTCTTTTATTCAATAAAGAAGAGCAAAAGGGCATGATCCAAAAAATATTAATGCGTATTAAAAAGGCTGAAGAGGTGAACTAAAAAATGAAAATCGCCATGGTGTTTGATCGGTTTTTATACGGTGGAATTGAACGCGTTGGAGTTTCATATATTAACCTTTTGATAAAAGCGGGGCACTCCGTTGATGTATATATCATGCGGGAAGAATATGAGGATATCATTAAAGAACTGGATGGGTTATGCAATGTTAAAGTGCATCCTTTTACTGTAAAATTATGCCCTGAAGCTTCGTGGGCATATGCGCTTGAATCGGATTATAAAGGGTTAGGGATGCTAAAGTTTGCCTTAAGATATTGTCTAACCTGCTTCCGTTCAAAGCTTTTTGCATCTAAATATAAAATTACCGATCAGCATTACGATGTGGCAATCGCTTTTTCGGGCCATATCTTTGATCTTACCTTCGTTGCAGACGGATTTATTGATTGCGATCATAAGATCGGCTGGCTGCACGGCTCGCAATATCAGTATTTTTTGATCTCCCCCGGCTTCTACCGGTTATATTCCAAAATAAAAAACCTGGTTTGTTTAACAGAAAATTGCGATGTGGAATGTTTGGAATTTAACAAACGCCATCATATAAATAAGCGGAAGATCCTAAATCCTTGCTCGATCAAAACCGGCGAAGTGGATCCCCAGAAGGTGGAGCAGCTTCGTAAAGATTACGGGGATTTTTGCCTGATGGTCGGCAGGCTGGCCGAAGATAAAGATCAGGAAACGGTAATAAAAGCCTTAAAAGTTTTGCGCGAGCAATACGGTTTGGATAAAAAACTGCTGCTTGTTGGCGACGGTGATAAGCGGGCGTATTTGGAGCAGCTGGTTTTGGATTGCGGAATGAAAGACCATGTTATCTTTGAAGGAAGCCGCAACGACGTTCAAAACTATTACTCGGCCGCAACCGTTTATGTTCACGGCTCCCCGATGGAGGGCTTGCCCGGTGTATTTTTAGAAGCGATGCATTTTGGATTGCCTGTTGTTTCAACAGAAGCGTTGGCGGGCGGCAGGGAAATTCTCGGGAATAATGAATATGGCCTGATCAGCGAAAATTGGGATGAACACGCGCTTGCAAAAAACATTAAACGGATCTATGAAGACGCTGATCTGCGCGAAAGCTTTATTAAAAAAGGGTTTGAGCGGGTGCGCGATTTTAGTCCGGAAAAAACCATTTCCCGATTCAATGAGTATTTAAACGAAATAACCAATAAGCCTTAATGAACCGTTAAGGCTTTATTTCACCCCTTGGTTTCACGAAAATCGAAAAGGAGAAATTCATGAACATTTGTGAACTTGAAGTATTGAGCGATTTAAAGAAGAACGGCTATATCAACCAACGTATTTTGGCCGAAGAAAGCGGCTTTTCGGTAGGCGCGGTGAATAACGCCTTGAAACATCTCATTTCAAACGGCTATGTCGATGCGGATTATCATCTGACAAGCAAGGCCAACGCCGAATTTGAGCGCAATGCGCCAAAAAACGCGATCATTCTGGCGGCGGGGTATGGTATGCGTATGGTTCCGATCAACAATGAATGTCCTAAAGCGTTTGTAGAAGTACGCGGAGAAGCTTTGATCGAGCGGCAGATAAAGCAGTTGCACGCCGTGGGGATAAAAGAGATCCTCATCGTTGTTGGATTTATGAAGGAACAATTTGATTATCTGATCGATAAATACGGCGTTCAGTTAATCGTGAATACCGAATACTCCACCAAGAATAATCTTCATTCTTTGCGGTTGGTTGCAGACCGGCTGGGGAACAGTTATATTATCCCCTGCGATATTTGGTGCGAAGAAAATCCGTTTTCAAAAAATGAGCTTTACTCCTGGTATCTGCTGAGCGATGCAAAAACGAGCGATAGCCCTGTTCGGGTAAATCGCAAAAACGAGCCGGTTATGGTTCCGTCGGGAGAAGGAAATGCAATGATCGGTATTTCCTATTTGCTGGAAGAGCAAGCTTCTGTCATAAGAAAAAAACTGAACCAATTTGATGCGGATGTCAAATATGAAACTGCCTTTTGGGAAGATACGTTGTTTTCCGAAGGGCGTATGTTCATTAAAGCCAAGGTGATCTCCTCCGAAAAAGTTATGGAAATAAACACCTATGAGCAGCTGCGAGATTTCGACAGCGATTCCAAACAACTTCAAACCCAAACGATGGCTATTGCCGCAAACGTACTGCAGGTCGAACCTGCAGACATTAAGAATATAGAGATTCTAAAAAAGGGGATGACCAATCGTTCATTCATATTTGAATGTAACGGAACGCGGTATATTATGCGAACACCGGGCGAAGGAACGGACCTGCTTATAAACCGAAAGGAAGAAGCAAGCGTTTACGAATCTTTAAAGGGCAAAGGCATCTGCGAAGAGGTTCTTTATATCAATCCGGAGAATGGCTATAAAATCACCCGCTTTTTTGAAAATGCCCGCGTTTGCGATGCCGAAAGTGCGCAGGACGTTGCGGCTTGTATGCAGTTTTTACGTAAATTTCATCAAGAAAATATGGCGGTTGGTCATATTTTTGATATCTTCCGAAAAATCGATTTTTATGAATCTCTTTGGAACGGTCAACCCTCGGTCTTTCGCGATTATAAGGAAACCAAAGAATCGGTATTTTCATTAAAAGAATATATCGATGCGGCGGCAGAACCCTATTGCCTGACGCATATTGATGCGGTTCCCGATAACTTCCTTTTCTTTAAGGATGAAACCGGCAAGGAGCAAATCCGCCTGATCGATTGGGAATATTCCGCTATGCAGGATCCGCATGTCGATATCGCCATGTTTGCCATTTACGCAATGTATGATAAAAAACAAACCGATGCTCTGATCGATGCTTATTTTGATGGAAAGTGCCCCATCTCCACGCGAAAGAAGATCTATTGCTATATAGCGGCTTGCGGGCTTCTTTGGAGCAATTGGTGTGAATATAAACGGCAGCTGGGCGTGGAATTTGGCGAATATTCGCTTGCGCAATACCGATATGCAAAGGATTATTATAAGATAGCCAAAGAAACGCGGGAAGATTTATGAAAGTTTGACAAATGCAATAAAATCGCTTGCAAACAAAGAATCTTTGTTATATAATTTAGATACAATGGTTCTTGCAGTGCAACAGCATTGTTTGAACCCAATAGTTTCATAAAAAAGGAGGAGAAAAATGAAAAAGAAACTATTTGCAACAGTTGTAGTGTCGTTGTTGCTTGTCGTTTTGCTATCTTTCACGGTTTCTGCTGAATCCGCAGAATCGTATTGGCATCGATATGAAGACGGCTCATACAGCTACATTGTAGACGGCGAACCTGTCAAAGACGAGGTTGGCTATTGGATTGTTGATGCTTATTACGGCTTTGATGCCAACGGTATTATGTATACCGGATGGGTGCAGCCGTATAAGAACCGCTTAGATTATAGCAAAGAGCACCGCAATACCTGGTTCTATTATGGGCCGGACGGTCGCGCTCCCTCTTACGGCTATAATCCGGATCTCGGGTATTTCTTTTACAGTGACGGACAAGTAGAGACCAATACCTATGAGTGGTATAATGACAGCATCTACGTTACCGGCGATTCCGGCGTAGGTACCGCGTTGCAACCCATTGGTTGGAACTTTGTGGACGGTAATTACTATTACTTATCGTCCGAAGGTGAATTCTATTGCGGTGATACCTATTATCTGGGCGGTGTTCCCTACTATTTCGACTGGAACGGTCAACTGGTATCCGATCGCTTTATTGAAGAGTACGAAAGCGATTCCTATATTGAATTTTACGTCAATGCAAGCGGCGTTGTGCAGTCTGAAGGTTGGATTCAGTACCGGGGCAAATACTATTATTTGTACAACGGTGAACGCCTGACCGGCCGCCAGGATATTGGCGGAACCCCCTACTATTTCTATGGCGACGGATCCATGGCAGAAGATACCTGGGTTCAGTTCTATGATGATGACCTTGGTACTTACGCTTATACTTACGTTCCTGCCGGCGGTGTATTGCTCCGCAATGCGTGGTACCAAGAAGACGGCGAATGGTATTATTATGATAATTGGTATGAGCGTGCACACGGACTTTGTTATGTCGGTGATAATCTCTATTATTTCTATGGCGACGACGGTGAGATGGTGACCAATGAGATCATAGAAGTGTATGCCGGTGAAGGCTACTACGAACACTATCTCATCGGTGCAGACGGCATTGCCAGAAAAATTGGCGACGGTTGGGTTATCGACCCTGAAAACAATAAATGGATGTACTTCAAAGATGGATATCCTTACAGAAGCCGGATCTGCACCATCAACGGCGTTGAATATGTATTCGACGGAAGCGGACACCTTGCGAGCGAAGATAACTACGGCCAGTATTATCACGAAGAAAAAGGCTACGGATATTATTCCATCAATGCCGACGGTACGGTAAATAAAACCGAAGGTTGGGATATGGCAGGTGATACCTGGGTATTTATCCAGAGCGACGGCCGACTGAAGCAAGGCTGGCTTTTCTACGGTTCGAACTGGTATTACATGCAGCCGGCGATGCTTAAGAATGCCAACAGAACGATCGGCGGACGTACCTATTATTTCGATAGCAACGGTCATTCCAAAGACGTATTTCCCGATGGCCTTTATAAGTCTTCCGCCGGTGAAACCTACTATTATGAATACGGTTCCAGCATAAACGGCTGGAGGATGATCAATGGCAAGTGGCATTATTTCGATAATGCGATGGTGAGAAATCAAAGCTATCCTATTGGCGAAGATCGCTATTATTTCGATCAAGACGGAGCCATGCTGACCGGCTGGATCCGCGATAACAATGGTGATTGGTATTTTGCCGATGAATCCGGCAGATTGGCTACCGGCATTACCTCCATCGGCGGTGTAACTTATGCATTTGATTCCGGCAATTACTATGATTACGGTTGCTTGATGACCTCTACCACCTATTATTATAATGGTACTCGTTATCTGGTCAATGCCAGCGGCGTTGTTATTGCAACAAGCAACGATGCCTCCGGCTGGATCAACAATAACGGTGATTGGTATTATCTCGACGACGGTGAGTTCTACTATGGTGATTATTATTACATCGACGGCACCTGCTATTACTTTGATTATGATGGCAAAATGGTAACCGATGAAATCCGTTACGATTGCTATTATCAGGCAAACGGCGCTCGCAAAGAGGACGGCTGGTTCCTGATGGACGGCTCCTGGTATTATGCCAATGAATACGGTCGGCTTGCTGATGGCGTTGAATGGATCGACGGTAAACCCTATTGTTTCAGAGGTTATAAAATGGTTGTCGGCACCTATATTTATGGAACCGACATCGTTGTAACCGATGCCTCCGGCGCTGTTCAAAACATTCAGCCCTTCGCTGAAGGCTGGAATCTGGTTTCCGAATTCGGCGATGGAAACTACTATTACGTTGAAGACGGCGAATTCTACTACGGTTGGCTTGGCAATTACTATATGGATCCCCATATGGTGTGCAATGGTTATTATCACATCGATGATGCATACTATTATTTCTATGATAACGGCGTATATGCCGCGAATACCTGGATCAACTACAAAGGTGAGTGGCTCTATGCTCAGGCAAACGGTAAGCTTTATTGCGACGAATGGGCTGTAATCAACGGAACCTGGTATTATTTCGATTATATTTCTATGGTAAGCGGCGGTGTTTATTACATCGACGGTGAAGAACATTTGTTTGCCGATAACGGCGCATGGCTGGGCAAGGCCGGCGAAAGCGCTTATGCCGATGGCTGGCATATGATCGATGGCAAATGGAATTATTGCCAGAACGGCTACTTCCTCTCCGATACGATCCGCAAGATCGATGGCGTCTGGTACGGCTTCGATTACGACGGAATGGTTACCAACGATTTCAACAGTTACGGCTACTATATGAACGGCAGCGGTATTGTTCAGGAATACACCGGTTGGAAACTGCTCAACGGTAAGTGGTACTATTTCAATATTGAAAACAGAATGATTACCGGTTGGTTTAACCTTGGTAAAACCACGTATTACGGCACATACGATGGTATCGCAACAGGCCTGAAAGTTATCAACGATAAACTTTATTCCTTCGCCGGCGGCGGCGCTTTGATCGGTGAAGTTACTGCCGAAGGATGGCATCAATCCGGTTCGGATTGGTACTATATCCACAAGGGCGAAGTGGTTTACAGTGAAGTTATTATGATCAACGGTGTTCGTTATGCCTTTGATTACGACGGAACCATGATCACCAACGATACTTACGCCGGTTATCTGTTTGGTTCCAACGGCGCTGAGATCACCACCGAAGGTTGGTATATGATCGACGGCGAATGGCTCTATGTTGGTGCAGACGGTTATCTCTGCATCGGCACTCATATTATTGGTGGCACCACCTACTATTTTGACATTCGGGACTATATTGGTGGCGGCTTCTAATGCAGTTTGGATGCATAAATTCCAAGCCTAAATTAACTCGCATAATATCCCGTGGCTGCGGCACTGAACAGTGCCGCAGCCACTTCTTTTTTGGGGGTTGACAAACGGAGTAAATATGATATAATGGGGTTGGATGTTCACGAAAACATAAAAGAGCATCCTTTGTGAACAAAGCTCTGGGTGGTGATGATTTGCATAAAGTGCAACGCGCGATTATCATGGCAGCAGGGATGGGGAACCGCATGAAACCGGTTACTCTTTCGATCCCCAAGCCGCTGATTTCGGTAAACGGCCAACGAATGATCGATTCGGTCATTCAGGGGCTTCATAAGAACGGTATTTTTGAAATATACGTTGTTGTCGGCTATTTAAAAGAGCAATTTGGCTCGTTGGAAGAGCAGTATCCCGGATTAACGTTGGTTGAAAATCCGTATTATGATACCTGCAATAATATTTCATCGCTCTATGTGATCCGAAATAAAATTGAAAATGCAATTATCCTTGATGGGGACCAGATTATTTATAACGACCGTATTTTGGATCCCGCCTTTGAACGCTCCGGATACAACGCGGTCTGGACGGACGGCGAAACGAACGAATGGCTGCTGGATGTAAAAAACGATATCGTTACCCATTGCAGCCGTACCGGCGGGTGCGGCGGCTGGCAGCTATATAGCATTTCGCGTTGGACCAAAGAGGATGGCGCAAAATTAAAAAAACACCTTGAAATCGAATTTGAAGAAAAGAAAAACCGTCAGATCTATTGGGATGACGTGGCGCTGTTTTGCTATCCCGAAGAATATGAGTTGGGCATTCGCCCCATGACGTATAACGATATTGTTGAAATCGACGGATTTGATGAACTGATCGAAATCGATCATAACTATAAAAACTTTGGAGAACAGAATTATGAATAAAGAACGAACTTATAAAACCGGCGGAAAAATCGATTGGGTGATAACGTTAGTACCGCTTTGCATTATTTTAGCGTTAAGTGTCCTGTTTTTTCTCTTGCCGGAGCAATCAAATGCCGTTATCAGTCAAGTGCGGTTTTTCTTGGGCGACACAATGGGATCCTATTATTTGATCATCGGATTGGGAATCTTCATTGTGGCTTTGTTTATTGCCTTCTCTAAATACGGCAACATTGTTTTGGGCGATCAGAACGAAAAGCCCAAGTATTCCTTTTTTGCCTGGGGCTCGATGATGTTTACCGCAGGGCTTGCGGCGGATATTTTATTCTATTCTTTTTCCGAATGGATTTTATACGCCACCGATCCCCATATCGCGGAGCTTGGCAGTATCCAAAAATGGGCAAGCGTTTACCCGATTTTCCATTGGAGCCTGATTCCTTGGGCATTTTACCTTGTTTTAGCGGTCGCTTTTGGCTTTATGTTGCACGTTCGCAAAAGAAGCCGGCAAAAATATTCCGAGGCTTGCCGCCCTATTTTGGGAAAACATACCGATGGTATTTGGGGCCGAATTATTGATTTGCTTGCGGTGTTTGCCCTTCTGGCGGGAACAGCAACAACCTTCAGCCTTGCAACCCCCCTTATGGCGCGCATTATCAACGAACTTTTAGGAATCAATCTGAACGTTACATTGGTAAATATCGTTATTTTGGTCGTTACCTGCATTGTTTACACCTATTCCCTGCTGAAAGGCTTCAAGGGGATCAGTTTTCTTGCAAAAAGCTGCGTATGGCTGTTCTTCGGCTTACTTGCCTTTGTTTTACTTTTCAGCGGCGAAGCAAAATATATTATTGAAACCGGCATTTCTTCGCTGGGGACCATGGTTCAAAACTTCTTTGAGCTTTCCACCTATACCGATCCAACCCGCACCACCTCCTTCCCCCAGAACTGGACGATTTTCTATTGGGCATATTGGATGGTATGGTGTGTTGCAGCTCCCTTCTTTATCGGAAATATTTCAAGAGGCAGAACCGTTCGCCAAACAATCTTGGGCGGTCTCGGCTTTGGCGTTGGCTCGACGATTTTAAGCTTTATTATTCTTGGAAACTATTCTTTGGGGAAACAGGTTTCCGGCGCAGCAGATTTTATTTCTGTTTATAACGAAAACGGCGACCTCTATGAAGTGATTATTAAAACCATCAATACCATGCCTGCCGCTCCTGTTATTCTGGCAATTGTTCTCATAACGATGATGCTGTTTTATGCAACCTCTTTCGATTCCATTGCCTATATCGGTTCTTGCTATAGCTATAAGAAATTGGGTGAAGACGAATCTCCTTCAAAATGGATTCAATTTATGTGGTGTGTATTGCTTATTGTTTTGCCGATCGCTCTACTCTTCTCGGAAAGTTCTATGAGTAATTTGCAATCGGTAAGTATCATCGCCGCGTTCCCGATAGGGCTTGTTATAATTCTGATCACCGTAAGTTTCATTAAAGACGCAAAAAAATTCTTAAAAGAAATCCAGAGCAAAAAAGACGAATAAAAAGAACCCCCTATGGTAGAACAAAAGAAACTACCATAGGGGGAATTTTTATATCCGGAAGTTATCGAAAACGAGATATTGGGATGAAAAGATCAAGGATATACGTTGAGAGGACTCTTTTCCGAATGGGTTTCAGCAGGAGTAATAATGTCCGTTGATTATTTTCCTGCGCGGAGCGGAGATCCGCAACGATTCATTAGCGCGTTTGGGGATCGTTGTTGGCATCGGCGGTCAGGATCTTTTTTCATCCTCGGAGCTCTCCTTTTCCATCCGGCCGGTTCCGCCTTCCACCACGCCGTCGCTCTTCAAAACCGAAGCAATGGTGCCGAAAAAGCATTTAATATCAAACCAAAAACTCATTTTTTGGACATATTCGCCGTCCAGCTTGGCTTTGACAGGGATCTCCAATTCGTCCCGCCCGTTGATCTGCGCCCAGCCGGTCAGGCCGGGGAGAACATCGTTCGCGCCGTATTGATCCCGCTCGGCGATCAGGTCATATTGATTCCAAAGGGCGGGGCGGGGACCGATGATGGACATCTGCCCTGCAAAAATATTGAAGATCTGGGGCAATTCATCCAGGCTGGTCTTACGCAGAAACCCGCCCACTTTGGTGATCCATTGCTCGGGATTTTCCAGCAGATGGGTGGGGGTATCCTTGGGGGTATCGATCCGCATAGTGCGGAATTTGAGAATGTTGAAATGCTTTTTATGCAATCCTACCCGCTTTTGCTTGAAAAGGATCGGGCCGGGGGAATCCAATTTGATGACAACGACAAGCACCAAAAGAACGGGTGAAAGGATCAAAATTCCCAGCCCCGAAACGATCAGATCAATGACGCGTTTAAAAAACTTATTATACATAGAAAACCCCTCCGTGTTTATAATAAGGTCATAAAAGACGCAAATAAACATTAAGTCGGA
>JAZSBU010000076.1:0-3019 GCA_045602565.1 Eubacteriales bacterium
GCGCTCTTCTATGGTAAGATGTGTATAGTTCATATGTTTCTCTCCTTGTGGTTTATTGTGTGGTAACTTTATTCTACCAGAGATCCATATGAACTTCTATTTTATTTTCTTAAAGTGTTGCACTTGATAGTATAACTCACCGAAATGAGAAAAAGCGCACTCCTTACGGAGTGCGCTTTTGGCTTTGTTTTAAATTTCCCAATCAAAAAAATCTTTGGGTGTGATGTCCAGATATTCGCAGATGGCAAAAAAGATGGTCATCGTTGGATAGGCATAGTCGTTTTCAATATTGAATATATAACTTTTTGCCATTCCTAAATCTTCGCTCATTCGTGTTTGAGAAACCCCTTTTTCAGTGCGTAGCTGTTGCAATCTTCTGCTGAAAACTCTTCTTGCCATAATTGCACCTCCTATTTTTTAATATGGTAACATTTAGGAAGCCCTTTTGTCAAGTAACGCATATGTTCACACCAACCAAATCATTTGGTTGTTTTGCAATCCGACAAGTGTACACCAACCAAATCATTTGGTTGTTTGCAATCCAAAAAGTGTGGTACCAACCAAATCATTTGGTTATTTGCAATCCAAAAAGTGTGGTATCAACCAAATCATTTGGTTGTTTTGCAATCCGACAAGTGTGCACCAACCAAATCATTTGGTTATTTGCAATCCAAAAAGTGCGGTACCAACCAAATCATTTGGTTGTTTTGCAATTCGACAAGTGTGGTACCAACCAAATCATTTGGTTGAATGGATATGGAGATGATACGAGCCAAACGGTTGATGCATTATGAATTGTATCGTTTGAGATATTAAAAAAGAACCTGCTGCGACAGGTTCTTTTTAAATCATAACTATTCGTTACTATTCGTTTTCTAAAACTGTTTAAATGGGAAGATTCGCCGATTTCAACGGTTTACCTTATTGTTTCATTAGGATTTTGACTCCATCCTTTGTGTCTTCCAAGGCCACGCCCATCGCGGTCAGCTGCGCGCGGATCTCATCGGCGCGGGCAAAATCCTTGGCGGCGCGGGCGGCGGTACGCTCTTCCACCAACGCTTTGATCTCTTCGGGGATCTCCACTTCCTGCTCGCCCTGAATGATATTCAGAACGCCCGTCAGCTCGTCGAACATCGCTTTGAGCTGATTGAGGAAGGCAAGAGAATGGGTCTCCGCCAGCTGGGTATTGATCCAGCGCGCCAGATCAAAGATGGTGCTCAAGGCATCGGCGGTGTTGAGATCGTCGTCCATCTTTTCGATGAATTTATCCTTAAAGGCGGGCAGTTCATTGAGTAATGCTTCTTCTTCGGCGGTCAGCTTGCCGGCGGCGGTCTTTAAGGCATAGTCCAGATTGTTCTTAGTGGTATACAGCCGCTGCAGGCCCGCTTTGGCGGCTTCCAACACATCCTTACTGTAGTTGATGGGGCTGCGGTAATGGGAAGAGAGCATAAACAGGCGGATGGTTTCGTAGCCATAGGCTGCGGCGGCATCCCGCACCGTGAAGAAGTTGCCCGCCGATTTGCTCATCTTGCGGTTATCCACATTGATATGGCCGTTGTGCAGCCAATAATGGGCAAATTCACAGCCGTTGGCGGCTTCGCTCTGGGCGATCTCATTTTCGTGGTGGGGGAAGATCAGGTCCACACCGCCGCAATGGATATCGATGGTCTTGCCGAGGAATTTGCAAGCCATGGCAGAACATTCAATATGCCAGCCGGGTCTGCCCAAGCCCCAAGGGGATTGCCAGGCAGGCTCGCCCTTTTTGGCGGCTTTCCAGACAGCGAAATCCATCGGATCTTTTTTCATATCGTTGACATCGATCCGCGCACCGCTTTCCAGCTGATCCATCGGCAGGTGGGAAAGTTTTCCGTAGCCTTCAAACTTCTTGGTGGAATAGAAAACATCGCCGCCCGATTCGTAGGCATAGCCCTTTTCGATCAGGCTTTCGATGATTTTAATGATATCGTCGATGCAATGGGTGGCGCGGGGGTGGATGGTCGCCTTGACCACGCCCAAGCCTTGCGCGTCGGTAAAATATTCATCGATATAGCGGTCGCCCAGTTCGGCTAAGGTGATGCCCTCTTCGTTGGATTTTTTGATCATCTTATCGTCCACATCGGTGAAGTTCTGAACCAACTTGACCTTATAGCCGCGGTATTCAAAATAGCGGCGGAGCACATCAAAGGTGATAAAGGGGCGGGCATTGCCGATATGGAAAAAGTTATAGACCGTCGGGCCGCAGGCATACATCAGCACCTTGCCGGGGGTAATGGGAACAAACTCTTCTTTGGTTCGGGTCAACGTATTGTATAATTTCATTTATTTTTCCTCCAATTTCTTCTCTAATTCCTTGATCTTCTTGGAAAGGCGCGCCAGTTCCTGCGCCACCGGATCGGGGATATGGACCTGATCCAAGGGATCGGTCTCCACCCGCTTGCCGTTCTGCCGAATCACCTTGGCGGGAACACCCACCGCGGTGGAATGGGGCGGGATGGCTTCCAGTACCACCGCGTTGGCGGCGATCTTGCTATGGCTGCCGATGGTAAAAGGCCCCAAAATTTTTGCGCCGCTGCCCACCATCACATAGTCTTCCAAGGTGGGATGGCGCTTGCCGGCATCCTTACCGGTACCGCCCAAGGTTACCCCTTGATAAAGCAGGCAGTAATCGCCGATGACGGTGGTCTCGCCGATGACAATGCCGGTGCCGTGGTCGATGCAAAGCCCCTTGCCGATCTTGGCGGCAGGGTGGATCTCCACACCGGTGCGGAACTTGGCATATTGGGAAACCCAACGCGCCAGAAAATAGCATTTATGGCGATAGAGCCAATGGGAAAGGCGGTAGAAAAGCACCGCGTGAAAGCCGTTATAGAGCAGAAAGATCTCGGCTTTGCTGCGGGCGGCGGGGTCGCGCTCTTTAAAAGCGTTCAAGTCCTCGCGGATTTTCTTAAACATATAGATTCTCCTTTAAAAGAAAACGGAATCGCTTCCCAACCGGCAGGGAGGCGGGGAGAGTTACGGC
>JAZSBU010000077.1:0-26716 GCA_045602565.1 Eubacteriales bacterium
CCCGCAAGCGTAAAGCCGCCGAGGCAGAAGCAGCCGCCGCTGCCGCCGCGGAAGAACCCAAGAAGTCCGACGAAGTCTTGCTTCTGGAAGAGATCCGCGATCTTTTGAAAAAGTAATACATAAAAAGGTTCAGACCGTGTGGTCTGAACCTTTTTTGATAGAGCAGTAGGAATCTGCCCCTTTGCAACATCAGAAAATTCTTCGCGAGCCGTTGTTCGCTCGATATTTTCTGTGTTGCGGCAGCCGCTAACCGCCTCGCTTCATCTGCCACCGGCAGCGCTTCGGCGTCGCGACCCGCGACACGCAAGCGTGTCGTGGAGAGATTCTTCTGCACCTAAAACAAAAACAGCCTTGGCAAAAGCCAAGGCTGTTCTTGTGGCAGGGGCAGTAAGAATCGAACTCACGACACGCGGTTTTGGAGACCGCTGCTCTACCAGCTGAGCTATACCCCTAAATTTTGGTACTAACCTATTATATTCATTTCCCGCTGAATTGTCAAGGGATTTTTAAAATAAAAAAGAAACGCAGGGAGACTGATCAAAAATGTTTCCGAATTCGTCAAACCGTTCTCGTCGGCGTTTTTTCGGGGACCCCGACAAAACAAGGTTTTGTCGGGGAAAAGGAAGAGCCAATGATATTAGCGGATTTTTGCCCTTAGGCAAATGGAGCGGTTTTCATTGGGTCTGACGCACGGTAGAGAGCGGTTTGGCGAATAGCAAAAAAATTAAAATCAAATTCCGCATTAATATGCGGAATTTTTCCTTATAAAGAACATAGAGAAAGAGTGTATACTCCTTCTCTATGAAAAACTTTTTAAATCGATTCCAACCGCTTTTTATTCTTCTTTTTCTGCGGTCGGGGACTTTTTTGACAGTCTCAATTAGTCTTCTTCTGCCATTCCCATAATGAGCTTATTGATTTCATCTGCCGCATTATAGCCCAACCGCTTCTGGCGGTTATTCATCGCCGCAACTTCGATAATGACAGCCAGATTTCGACCGGGTTTGACCGGAATGGTCATCGACGGCACATCCACATCCAAAATATTGGTATAATGCGTATCCATCCCCAACCGATCGTAGACTTTGTTACGATCCCAGTTTTCCAGATGGATCTCCATATCGATCATCGCTTCTTCTTTGACCGCACCGATACCGAAGATCTTGCGCGCATTGATAATGCCGATGCCGCGCAATTCGATAAAATACTGAATATTGCTGGGTGCTGTTCCTTTCAGCGTTGTCGATGTCACACGTTTAACCACAACCGCATCATCGGCAATCAGGCGGTGACCGCGTTTGACCAGTTCGATGGCGGTCTCGCTCTTACCGACCCCGCTTTCACCGGTCAGCAGAATGCCCTCCCCGTAGACCTCGACCAAGACACCGTGCATGGTCAACTGCGGGCCGAGGCGGTCATTGAGCAGAAAGATGGCTCCGCTGACAAATTGAGCGGTATGCATCGAAGACCGAAGCACAGGGATCTTATATTTTTCTGCCACCTCCAGCAGTTCGGGAAAACATTCCATATTGCGCGTAATAACCAAAGCAGGAAAACGGAAAGAAAACAGGCGGTCCAGAACCTTATAACGCTCTTCCTTATTTAATTTTTCCAGATACGTATGTTCGACCATTCCCAAAACCTGGATACGGGTCTCATCGAAATAATCGAAAAAGCCAACCAGCTGCAGGGCAGGGCGGTTGATATCGGTGGAGGTAATCTCCTTCTCCAATCCGCCGACCGGCATATAAATGGCTTCCATCGCCATCGGCTTCATCATATCTTCCAAGGTCAATTTTTGATCAAAAGGCATACTCATTTCCTCCTTTTCCATACTATTGAGATTATTATATCAAATAATCACCTATAGTTCAAATAAAATGTTTGTTTTTTTGCAAAAAAAAGACTTGCTTTTCTAAGACACCTATGTTAAAATAATTGATGCGTAATAAATAACGTGAATTTTGAATGAATGATCGAGGCTGATTTTCAGTCTCTTCTATTTGCCTGATAAGGAGGTGTACTATCATGGCGAAATGTGAAGTATGCGGCAAGGGTGTATCCTTTGGTATTAAGGTTTCCCATTCTCATCGTCGCAGCAACAAGGCTTTCAAGCCCAACGTAAAGCGCGTTAAGGCGGTTGTGAACGGCACTCCCAAGCATGTTTATGTTTGTTCCAGATGCCTCCGCTCCGGCAAAGTTGAAAGAGCGATCTAACCTTAATAAATCAGGATGCAGATGATGCATCCTTTTTTATTTGCAAAACAAAACCGACTGAAACCATCGTTTCAGTCGGTTTTTTCTTTTATTTACTCTGCCGTTTCAGGTGTCGGTGTTTCGGCAGGGGGAGTTTCAGGTGTTTCCGGCGCAGGCTGCTCCGGAGCAGGAGTTCCCGGATCGGAAGGTGTAGGTGTTGTTCCTCCATCGGTTGCAGGAGGAGTATCGGGGGTTGCCGGTGCATTGGGATCGGCAGGCGCGTTGGGATCAACCACGCCGCAAACATCACACGGTACCGAAGGAACACTTCCTACATAATATAAACCGCTGACCTTTGCCGTACATTTTTCGGTGGGCACTTTTCCGCTTTCAGCGCAAACCTCTGCGGTGGTCAAATCGGAAGGCTCTGTAAAGGCCTTATAAGCCAAGCCTTCGTGCAAGGGTTGCATAATCTTTTTCCAGGTAGCTGCCGCAGGGTTCGGCCCGCCATAATAGACGGTGGCAGGATGGTCATAACCAAACCAGACACCGGCGGTATAATAATCGGTATACCCGACATACCAACGGTCTTTATCGTCGTTGGTCGTACCGGTCTTGGCGCCGATGGCGGCACCGCTGAATTTACCGGAGGTACCGGTTCCGACGGTGGCAGCGGTATTCAGCATTTTATTGATCATCCGCGCAGTCTCTACCTTCATTGCAGTGGAGGATTCCACACGATTTTCAAGGATGACCCGCCCGTTCTGATCGCAGACCTTGGTAAAGGTATAGGGTTTTACATACGTGCCTTCTTTGGGGAACGCGGAATAGGCGGCGGTGATCTCCATAACACTGATTCCCTTGGTCAATCCGCCCAATGCCATCGAAGAGGCATTTTCATCATTTCCTGCGCCTGGAATCAAGGTGGTAACACCCAAGTTGTTCTTTAAGAAATTAAAGGCGGTACTGGCTCCTAAAGCCTGATTGACGCGAACCGCCACGGTATTGGTTGAATTATTGATCGCGGCTTGGACCGACATCATCTTTTCGGTGACCGCATCATAGTTTTTGGGCCACCAGGTTCCGTCGGGCTTTTCTTCCACGCCCTTATCCAGCACCAACAGCCCGGGAGATACGCGAACGCCGTCCACCGTTGTCTCAAACTCGATGGAGGGTGCATAGGTGCCGATCGGTTTCATACAAGAGCCGGGTTGCAGGAAGGATTGGGTGGCACGGTTCAGGCCGCGAGCGGTATCCTTCTTACCGATCCCGCCTGCCATTCCGGCAATCGCACCGGTCTTATTATCGATGACCACCATTGCGCTTTGGGGTGTTTGCGTGATGGTCTCTTTGTTTACTTTAACCTTCGATGTGATCTTGGGGAAATTATCGGGATTCTGATAGATCTCATCGATCTGCGCCTGAACATCCATATCCATCGTAGAATAGATCTGGATACCGCCGGCATAGACCAAGGAATGGGCATAGGATTGGCTATACCCTTTTTCTTTGACCAGCGCGTCCACCACATCCTCGATCACCTGGTCTACAAAATAGCTATTGACCGCGGTGCCGGACTCATTGACATCTGTAGCACTACTGATATTCAGTTTGAGTTCCTGCCCCATCGCTTCGTCATACTGTTCTTGGGTGATATACTCCCATTCCAGCATCTTTTTAAGCACCAATTTGGTACGCTTCAGGTTATTTTCGGGGTTTCGATTGGGATTATAATAGGTAGGAAGATTGGTGATGGAGGCGATGCTGGCGCACTCCAGCAAGGTCAGATCCTTCAGATCCTTGCTGAAATAATGCTGCGCCGCGGTCTGGACACCGTAGCACCCATCCGAAAGGAAAATCGTATTGAGATAGACCTCTAAGATTTGATCTTTCTTATATTCCCGCTCCACATACCAAGCGCGGCGAATCTCCTGCACCTTACGGGAAACGGTCTGCTCGTTATCACCCGAAAGATTTTTGATGACCTGCTGGGTGATGGTGGAACCGCCGAAGGTTTCATCACTGGAGGGATTGACAAAGTTCAACACCGCATGCAAGGTTCGCTTTAGATCCACACCGCTGTGTTTATAGAACCGTTCGTCCTCGATCGCCACAAAGGCGTGTTGCAGATCCTTGGGGATCTCGTCGATATTTGCCCAAATACGGTTTTCGCTGGCGTGCAGGCTTTCGGCTTCCACATAGGCACCGTCCTTCAAGCCATAGACCACCGAGGTATAGTTTAACGAACTATCCACCTGGGAGAGATCAAACTCATCATCCAGATAAATAAACGCAAACCACCCGAAGGCCAACACGCAAAAAACGCAGGTCAAAATCCCGGTCAGCAACACTGCCTTGCCCGCTTTGCGCAGAACGATCTGCTTTTTGGTCAGCGGTTTTGGCTCCCCCTTCGGTTTGCGCTTAAAAATCTTTTTCAAAAAATCTTTCATATTATTATATAGCTTTTTTAAAATTTCCAAGATTATTGCTCCTTTAGATATACTAAATCTCTTAAATTATACCATATATATCGTCGAAATTCAAGCGTTCACCGCAAACTTCTCTTGCGGCAATAATCCCGCCAACCTGCCTTTGCCAATCGCTCGGCATAGACCGAGAAAGGCTCTTTTTTGAACGGCTGATTTAAAAAAAGTCTTAGGAGCATCAAGACGATATATCGCAAATAGAAAAATAAGGTCTGCAATAAATGCCCTCGGATCGCTTGTTTTCCCACCTTCAGCACCTGCCCAACCCCTGCGTCCCGCACCAAAAGCAGCAAATATTTACACAAAACATAGCGCACAGAGCTGAGCAACATCATAAATAAAACCCCACACCAGAGCAGGATCGAAAGGACAATCAGCGGCGGCGTATGCGCCATAAATTCTGCCGCCAAAACAAAGGGGTCTCCTTCGATGCCAAAAAGGTCCTCCCCCTTAAACAGCAAAAACAAAAAGAACAGAAGAACCTCCAGCAGCGAAGCGACAAAAAGGATCCCTAATCGTTCCAAATAAATGCACACCTTCTTCCCCATCGATACCGCGATCGCCTTTAGCAAAAGGAATGGTCTGCGAAATAGAAAAAACAGCGAAGAAAACCTTGCCTCCCCTTCAAAGGAGCGCAGGAAATAATAGGAAATCCCATAGGAAAACGGCGTATACAGCACTGAAGAAAGCAAAAGGATCCCCAATGCAGAAAGATAAAAACTCGGCGAAAGCCGAAGGCGAAACGCCTGATAGAAATCTCGATTGCGGTGGTATAGATACAGCCCTCCGATTCCGCACACCATCAATGCCGCAAAGAGAACCATCAGCAATAACACATAAAAAATACCCCGCCGCTCAAGCGGCTCTTTTTTATATTGCGACATCGCTTGCTCCTTCTTTAAATACATAATGGTTATTATTATTCGCAGAAAAGGCAGAAAATAACAAAAAAGGATATGTGATTTTACCAAGTGCCCCCAAGGACACCTGGCAGCGATATAGACTGCGTCTGCGAAATGCCTTTAAAATTGTTAAAGGCGCAAAGGAATGAATATCATATCGTGTGTTATATATAACACATATCGCGTCGGCAGAATGCCGATATATCGCCTGAAATACAAAAAATCTCTCAACCGAGCTATCAAGCCGGATTGAGAGATTTTTATTTTTTAAATTATGAAAGTTATTCGGCAAACAATACGGTGCCGGGCATCAAGGTCGCATTCAAAATTCTTGCGATGCTACCGGTATCTTTACCGGTTTCGACGACGCTGCTGGGTTGACCGTCCATAAATCCGCTCCAAGAGGTCTGGATATCGGGATTATAAATGGTATTTACCTGATTCTTATGATACATCGGCGCAACAACCAGCTTCGCATTATTATCAAAATGGATCAAGCCGAGGTAATACGAACGCTCGGTAGAGAACGCATCGGGATCCAAATACTTCATCGAGTTGCCGCTGACGTTTGTACCGCCCGCATAATTGAAGGAGTAGAAATACTTGGAATAGCCGGGATATGCCTCGTTCACATCGGCCGCTTTTTCGGTCCATGCACGGACAAAGGAGACACCGATATTGCTCTTCATATCCTTATAACGAGCAAGTTGCTCTTCGTTCATCAACTCAAGATACGGTGTTTCATATTCTGCCTTCCAGATCTTCACATATTCTTCGCCGACGCGCAGCGCGACAGAAGGATTCTGGCAAGTCTTCATAACAGCAAAACCGCCGACCCAACCTGCAACGGGGGTAGCAAGTTTCTCTGCATCTTCACCTTCTGCGGCCATACCTGCGGTAAATTCCTCTTCGGTCATGGCGCGATAAGTATCTTCATAAGTTTCGCCATAAGGATAAGCAACGTATTCCCATTCATTGCCGGTGGCTTCTGCCATCTTATCGACGGCCGCCAGATCCTGCAGTTCGCTGCCGACAAAGCTAAAGGATTGGATGGCATCGTTGCCATTATAGCAATTGAACAGTTTTTCAAAAACGATCTCATCGGAATAATCATCGGCAGGAGCAAAAGATCCGATATAGTTCTTTTGATCTTCGCCCTTGAGATCCCAATACCAATTTTGAACGACATCCACCGATTTATTGACCGGAGTGAGTTCCTCCTGCGCAGTCAGATTGGCAACGCCGGTGGTGGAATTGATCAGGAAGCCTGCAAAATCTTCCATACCATACCAAATATCCAAACCATCCAAACGATCGATTTCGGAAGCAATACCGACATTGGAGCCTGCGGTGCTGGCCTGCAGCATTGCGGTAAACGCATTGATACCCCAAGTACCATTGGTATACATTTCTACAGGGTCGGTTACATTGATTTCACGCAAAGTGGTTTTTACGCCTTCGGCATTCAAAACTGTTTCTTCCGCCAAGGTAGCGGCTTTCAAATTGTCTTTATTATAGATCAGGAGATACGGTGCGCCCATACCGGCAGCAACGTAATAGTTTATAATACTGGCATCTAACGTATCTTGCACAAAGAATTTCTTGGAGTATGCAGAGGTATATGTATCTACCTCATCGCCCAGCTCCATATTGATGAAATTCTGAATCGGCTGAGTGAAGGAATGAACATCGCCCCAAATGGAATTATCGACATACATCAAATCGACCTTATCACCCGAAAGAGCCGCCTTACGGCAATTGGCGACATAGGTAGAACCGGTACCTGCACGACGGACATTGACCGAGCAACCATATTGCTCTACCAACGCTTGAACGGCTTCGTTTTCCTCCTCGATGGGGAAATTATCAGGAACCATAATCTTGACGATACGCCCGTTCAACAGCTCATCGCTGACCCCGGTTGCGCTATTGGCAGGTCCGTTGGCTGCCTTTGCTGCCTGCACTAATTCGTCGATCTTGCTGAGCAAGGTGACAGAATCAAAAGTGGAGGTAAAAGGAGTATAGACCGAATCGGATCCCGATTCATCATCCGGTTCATCCGGCATGGGGACCAGATCCGGACCGACATATTCATATTCCGGTTCTCCCTCAGGAGCCGGTTGATAATTAAAACTTGGAATGATCAGCAGATTTTTCAGCATACTGCTGATATCTTCGCTATTATTTGCAGCGCCGGACGGTCTTCCGATATAGTTACATCCGGCGAGACTCAACACAACTGCAATGATCATCAAAATTGCCGAAATTCTTTTGAGATTCATGCGCATACCTCCTGAAAATAAGCCATGGTCATAAAGATATATAATATATCGTTATTAGTATATCATAAGGGGTTGACTACTTCAAGAGGATTTTTATAATTAGTTAATATCTACAAATTTTCTTTTTATATTTTGTGCAAAAAATCAATGAACTTGCTCTCGTTTTTTGGTATCTGAAATCAGGAAATTCATCCGTGATTTGAGCGCCAACAATTCATATGCCAAGGCATCCATCAGCATCGGTTCGTTGATCATCGCCAGCTTGGTTTCCAGATTTTCCATCCTTCGGCGCAGATCGATCAATTCATCGCGGGGTGTTTGCAGTTTCTTTTTCATAAAATCATCTCCTAATAAATGTTATTGACGATTATTTCCATTCTATGCAACGAAAGAAGATATCTTGCAAAATGAAGAGGAATATAGTATACTGAACATAGCAACTTAAAGGAGAACGATTTTATGAAATCATTACCGAAATGGCTTCAAAATAAATGGATCTTATTTGCAACTTCCGCAGCAGGTACCCTACTGCTCTGCTTATTGATCTTTTTTCTGTTTCTGAAAGGACCCTTTGCGGCTCTGTTCGTAAAGCAAGGGGCCAAGGCGCTGGAAGAAGGCGACCTTGATGCTGCCGAAAATAAATATGCCATGGCGCTCTCTTTAAAAAAGAATGATGAAGAGATCTACTTAGGCTTTGCCGATGTTCTGGCGGAAGCGGGAAACTATGACCGCGCCATCGAGATTTTAGACGAAGGCATTGATCGGATCAGCGGCGCCGAAGCACTTTATCTGCGTAAGGTGCAGGTGTATGTGGACAGCGGCCGTATCGGCGCTGCGGCAGACTTCCTTGATAACATCGAAAATTCCTACATCAACAAAAAATTACAGAGCCAACGCCCTGCCGATCTGAGCTATACCCCCGCCCAAGGAAAATACAGTACTTCGCAGGATTTGGAATTGATCCCGCGGGAAAAGGAAACCATTTACTACACCGTCAACGGCGAAGACCCCACCCTTTCTTCCGCTACATATAAAGAGCCGATCCATTTAAGCAATACGACGACGGTGATTGCCATCGCTGTCAGCGAAGATAAAATGGTCTCTCCGCGGCTCACCCTAAACTATGAAATTGATAATGCCAACGAAGCTGTCACCTTCGAAGATCCCACCATCGAGCAGATGGTTCGATCCGCATTGGATCGTCCTTCGGGAAGACTCTACGCTGCCCAATTGGCGGCGGTGACCGATCTTTCTTCGGAATATGCCGAAGGGGAGATCCGCTCGTTGAAGGATCTGGAACTGCTCCCCTCGCTGAATTCTTTATACCTCAGTGATGAACTGCTGATCGAAGATTATTCTTCGCTGGCGCGGCTGCCCGCGCTGACCAATCTTTCGGTCACCGGCTGTGCGCTGACCGATACCGCGCTGGCGCAGATCAATGCCTGCACCCAGTTGACCGAGCTGAACATCAGCTATAACCAAATTACCAGTCTGGATTTCATCAGCGGATTGGCTTATCTGCAATATTTGGATGCCTCCAACAATGAGATTTCCTCGGTGGCGGCAATCAACCACCCCGCCTTGGTCACCTTGAATTTGAGTAGTAACTATTTAAGCGACCTTTCGGGGATCGAAACACTCAAAGCACTCACCAATCTGGATATTTCCGATAATCTCATCACCGATCTGACCCCGCTGACCAAAATGCAACAACTGCAGGAACTCTGGATGCGCAATAATATGCCCACCAACATCAAAAAACTCAGCGGTTTGAAAAAACTGATCGCTTTGGATATTTCGGGTTGCGGATTGGCTTCTTTAAGCGTGGTCAATGATTTCCCCGCCTTAATCAGCCTGAGCGCAAACAATAACCAGATCGCTTCCCTTTCCACCTTCAAAAAGCAAGTGGAAGAACTTTATATCAATTATAATCCCTTGGTGGATCTTTCTCCGCTGGCAAATCAAAAATCCCTCCAAACATTAGAGTTGGTCGGTACGCAAGTGGCAGATGTTTCCTGCCTGACCGGACTGCCCAAGCTTGCCTCGCTGGATATTACCGATACCGCGGTCACCAATGCAACCATGCTGAAAAAATGCCCTGCGTTGACCACCCTTTATTGCTCGGAAACCACCAGCACCGTCGATCTGCCGGAACGGATCTACGTTGCCATTTATTGATGCAAGTCAAGATAAAAATCTCTCAACCAGCGGGTTGAGAGATTTTTTATGCTTTTTCATACACCAATAATGTAAATTCCGCCTGAGTGGACAGGGCTTGATATTTTTTTAGTTTTTCCCGATCCTTCGGCGAGGTTCGATAGTAATACGGTGTCATCTGAAAGAGCGCTTGGATCTGCTCTTGGGATTGCAGATGGATCTCAAATTGCAGCGGGCAGCGTTCCAAAAGGCGCAACCCTGCAAGCTCTTCCCGCTCGGGGCGATTGGGCAATGCTGTGTCATAAATCGCCTGCTTCAGTTGCCATAAATGATGCTCCCCCGGAACCGCGCGAAACAGCTTGCCGCCTTGCTTTAAGACCCTGGCATATTCTTCATCTGCCAAGGGCGAAAAGAAATTGATCGCCCCATCGGCAGACCCATCAAAAAGGGGCAAATGATAGCAGCTGGCGACCGCCAAATGCGTAAAGCATTTTCGCTTTGCAGCCCATTTTAGTGCTTCTTTAGAAATATCGAAGCCCACCACCGAATAATCCTTCCGCAGAGGTTCTGTATACCACCCTTCCCCGCATCCGGCATCGATAATAATTCCATTTATATCGGTGTAAAAATACACTTTTTCCTTCAAAAGCTCCCGCAGAGGTGCATAAAACCCCTGCTCCAAAAATTCGCAGCGAGCGGCGATCATTTCGCGATCGTCGCCATGGTTTCGCGATGAAGAACGTTGGCTTTGCAGTAAATTAACATAGCCTTGCCTGGCACGATCAAACCGATGCCCTACAGCGCAAGCATATTCTTTTTCCAGCCCCGCCAATTCCCCTTGGCAGACCGGACAGCGCAACAACTTATTCATATGCACCACCGATCCGATCCAAAAGTAACGGCAACCGTTTGGGCGGTTGATTGCCGATGGTCAACGCACTTAAAAAGCATTGCTCCGCTTGGGCAAACTCTCTTGCCGATGTGGTAAACAGTTCGGCAAGAGGTTCGCCCTCTTGCACCGCATCTCCGGTCTTTTTCAATAAACGAATACCTGCAGAATAATCGATCGTATCCTCTTTTTTAGCACGTCCCGCACCCAGCAGCATCGCGGCGATGCCAATCTTTTCCGCATCCATAGCGATGATATAGCCGCTTTCTTTGGCAACAACCCGATGGGAGCGGCAAGGATTCTTTCGTTGCTGCAAAAAGGTGTTCAGATCCCCGCCCTGGGCGGCGATCCATTCTTCAAATTTTGTATAAGCAGATCCGCTTTGCAACGCCTCTTTGACCTTGGTTTCTGCCTGCTCAAGATTCCAATTTCGGCAAAGGGACAGCATCTGCGCCGCCAGAGCGATGCAGACTTCTTTCAGATCTTCAGGACCTTGCCCCTTCAAAACGGCAATGGCTTCTTCCACTTCCAGCGCATTGCCGATGGCAGAGCCCAGCGGAAGATCCATATTTGTTATCAATGCCGCCATCTTTCGGCCGCAGGCGGTCCCGATATCCACCATCGCCTTGGCTAAAATTGCCGCCTCCTCCGCTGTTTTCATAAATGCACCGCTGCCGCATTTAACATCCAAAACAATGGATCTTGCTCCGGCGGCGATTTTTTTGCTCATAATGCTGGAGGCGATCAACGGCACCGACGCTACCGTAGCGGTAACATCCCGCAGGGCATAGAGTTTTTTATCGGCAGGCGCGAGATCTCCGCTTTGCCCTGCCACAACCACACCGTTTTTTTGAGAAAGATTTAAAAATTCTTCCATCGATAAGGCAGTCCGATAACCGGGGATGGATTCCAACTTATCCACCGTTCCGCCGGTATGCCCCAATCCTCTGCCGCTCATTTTGGCGACTGTGCCGCCCAAAGATGCGACCAAGGGTGCCACGATCAGGGTAGTTTTATCGCCTACCCCGCCGGTACTGTGTTTATCGACTGTATTTTCCAATGCGGAAAGGTCCACTTGGTCTCCGCTCTCTGCCATAATCTGCGTCAGGAGAGCGGTCTCTTCGTCGTTCATCCCATTAAAACAGACCGCCATCGCCCAGGCAGACATCTGATAATCCGGAATTTCTCCGCTTATGAACCCATCGATCAAAAAGCGCAGTTCTTCGGCAGAATGGGCGTTGCCCTGTTTCTTTTTTTCAATCAGATCAACTGCACGCATTATTTTTCCTCCAAGGCAAACGAAAGGGGCAGCAATTCTTCTAATTTATAGCAAGAAAGGGTGGATTCGTTGCCTAAAATAATCGCAAAATTTCCATCGCAAAATTCCGCCATCACCTGCCTGCATATACCGCAGGGGGATGCCGTTTCATCGGCTTTAAGACCGCGCCCTCCCGCAACGGCTATCGCCTTGAATTTGCAAACTTGCGCACCGATGGCGGCCGTAAAAGCGGCTCGTTCGGCGCAGATAGTGGCGGAATAAGAAGCATTTTCCATATTACAGCCGGTGTAGACCGTTCCATCCTCCGCCAGCAGGGCCGCACCGACCCGATAGCCCGAATAGGGCGCATAGGCCGCCTCGCGGGCAATCAGCGCTTGGTTTAAAAGTTCACGCTCGGTCATAGCATTTGTTCTCCTTCCGAAAGGGTAATATCATACCATCCCGCAATGGTCTGCCCAATATCGCAAAAGCTTCGCCTTGTCCCCAAGGGGCGCGGCAAAAGCGCAGGGCTATATACTAAAACAGGGATATATTCTCGGGTATGATCGGTGCTTTGGTCGGCAGGATCGCAGCCGTGATCCGCAGTGATGATCAGGCGATCCTCCGCCCCCATGGCCGCCAATAATTGTGGCAGCCAAGCATCAAATTCCGCCAAGGCTTTGGCGTAGCCGTCCACATCCTGCCGATGCCCGTAGATCATATCAAAATCTACCAGATTCAAAAAGATCAGCCCATCCTGCCCCTCTTGAACCAACCGCAAGGTCTCGTTCATCCCTTCGGTATTGCTATGGGTGCGGATGGCACGATCAATGCCGCGTCCCGCAAAAATATCAACGATCTTCCCCACCGAGGTGACCGAAACACCCTTCTTTTGCAATAGATCCAGCAATGTTTCTTGCGGGGGTTCCAAAGAAAAATCCCTGCGGTTGGCGGTACGGACATAGTTTCCGCTTTCGCCGATAAAGGGGCGGGCGATAACGCGGCCGACCCCCCACTTTCCCTTTAAGATCTCCCGCGCCTTACGGCAGATTTCATAAAGTTCTTCTAAGGGAACGATCTTTTCATGGGCAGCGATCTGGAAAACACTATCCGCCGAGGTATAGACGATCAACTTCCCTGTTTGGACCATCTCATCCCCGTAATCGCGGATGACCTCGGTGCCGGAATAGGGCCGATTGCATAAAATCCCTCTGCCCCAGGCTTGCTCCATTTTCTGCAGCAGCTCTTGAGGAAATCCATCAGGAAAGGTCGGCAACGGACATTCCGAGACGACCCCCGCCAGTTCCCAATGGCCAATCGTCGTATCTTTTCCTTGAGAGCGTTCCATCGCTCTGCCGTAAGAGGCTTTAGGCGCATCAGAAGCGCCTAAAAACTCCAGCCCCTCAACGTTCCCTAACCCCATCTTTTGAAGGTTCGAAACGGCAAAATAAGGGCTTTTAGAAATACTTTTTATGGTATGGACACCCGCATCGCCAAAGTTGGCGGCATCGGGCAATGCGCCCGCACCCAAACTATCTAAAACGATCAATATAGACTTCATCTTAACGCAGTCCTCAACGCAAGTTCCATCATATCGGTAAAGGAGGTCTGCCGCTCTTCCGCCGAGGTGGCTTCGCCGGTCACCAGCGAATCGGAGACGGTGCAAAGAGCCAATGCTTTTTTGCCGCAGCGGGCAGCGTTCATATAAAGGGCCGCCGCCTCCATCTCTACTGCCAGAACCCCCATTTTGCCCCAAGCGAGGGTATCGCCCTCCCCTGCATCATAAAAGGTATCGGAAGAAAGCAGATTGCCCACATGGTAGGAAAGGCCCATTTCTTTGGCTTCCTTTACGCATTTTTCGAGCAGTCCGAAATCAGCGATGGGCGCAAAACTGCCCCGCAGGTGGAATTGCTCGGCATAGGCACTATTGGTGCAAGCACCCGCACCGAGAACAATATCCCGCACCTTGACATCTTCCCGCAAGGCACCTGCCGAACCGATCCGCAGGATCTGCTCCACGCCGAAAAATTCAAACAACTCATAGCTGTAGATCCCGATGGAGGGCATGCCCATCCCGCTGGCCATCACCGAGATCTTCTCGCCCTGCCAACTGCCGGTGTATCCTTGGATACCACGGACATTATTGATTAGTTCTGCATTCTGCAGAAACGTTTCTGCGATAAATTTAGCACGTAAAGGGTCGCCCGGCATCAAGACCGTTTTGGCGAAATCCTCGGGTTTTGCGTTAATATGCGGTGTCGGATAATTCATTTTCTTCGCCCTCCTTGATAATTCTGATAATGGCGCTGGTTCCTAAGCGATCGGCGCCGAGACGGATAAAATCCTCAGCGTCCTGCAAAGAGCGGATACCGCCTGCCGCCTTGATTTTTAAGCCTTGGGGGACATTTTTTGCAAATAAGGCAATATCCTCCCGCGTGGCTCCGCCGGTGGAAAAACCGGTGGAGGTTTTGATATAATCCGCCCCCGCTTTGCCCACAATAGAGCAAAGGGCGACCTTTTCCTCCTCGGTCAACAAGCAGGTTTCGATGATTACCTTTAAGATCTTCTCGCCGCAGGCTTTTTTGACTGCCGCGATTTCCTGCTCCAACGCGTCCCATTTTTGCTCCTTTGCCCAGCCGATATTGATGACCATATCGATCTCATCGGCACCGTTGGCAACGGCATCGGCTGCTTCAAAGCATTTTACCGCGGTGGTGGAATAACCGCTGGGGAACCCGATGACAGTGCAGATCTTCACCTGCCCTTTAGCGTACTCCGCCGCCTGCCGAACAAAGCTTGCAGGGATGCAAACCGAAGCGGTTTGGTATTTCATACCATCGTCAATAATTGCTTGGATCTGTTCCCATGTACTTTCCGGCTTCAAAAGAGTATGATCGACCGCATTTAAAATCGTTGTTTGTTCCATCGGATCGCTCCTTTTTTCTTGTTTTCTGTTTCTATTATATACGATGTTTCAAAATAAAAAAAGAGGCTTATATATTTTTATTAAAGATTCTTAATTTGTCCTTTTCCGTTCTTTAAATTATAATAGTTATAGAATTGTTATTATGAGGTGTATTATGAATTATAAAATTATTGCCGATTCTGCGGCCAATCTTTTTGCGTTTGAAAATGTACCCTTTGCCTGTGTTCCGTTGAGTGTGCGTTGCGAAGGAAAGGAATTTATCGATACTCCCCAAGCGGATCTGGAGGGGATGCTTCAAATTTTAAGAACCACCAAAGAAAGTTCCTCCACCTCCTGCCCCAATATGCAGGATTGGCTGGATGCTTTTGGCGATACCGAAGAGATCTATGCCATTGCCATTACCGGCTCTCTTTCAGGGAGTTATTCTGCGGCAATGCAAGCCAAGGAAGAATATTTGCAAGGCCATCCGAATGCAAAAATCCATGTCATCAACACCCTATCCGCCGGTCCGGAAATGGCGTTGCTTGCCGAAAAAATCGCCGCGCTCAAGGCTTCCGATTGCACCTTTGACGAAACGGTTGCCGCCATCACCGCATATGCTGAAAAAACCAAGCTTGCCTTTTGCTTAAAATCCATCAATAACTTTGCCCGCAACGGTCGGGTGAGCGTTGCCAAAGCCAAGCTGGTGGGAACTTTAGGGATCCGCATTGTGGGCAGAGCCTCCGATGAAGGAACCTTGCAGCAAGAGCATCTCTGCCGCGGCGAAGCAAAAAGCCTGCAGGCCGTTCTTACCGAAATGAAAGGCAATGGTTTCAAGGGCGGCAAGGTGCGGATCCATCATTGCCATAATGAGCAAGCCGCCCAAAAACTGAAAGATCTTTTGCTCACCCATGCTCCCACCGCTGAAATCGAACTGCGTCCCTGCGGTATTCTTTGCAGTTATTATGCCGAAGAGGGCGGGCTTCTGATCGGGTACGAAACATAATAAAAAGCCCGATCCCCCTTGACAAAAATAGGATCTTCCCTTAAAATTATATGCAGTCCAAAAACTGCATCTGCGGGCGTGGCGGAATTGGCAGTTGCGACTGCGAAGCGCTGCCTGCGGCAGATGAAGCGAGCAGGTTAGCAGGTGCAGTAACACGAGAAATACCGAGCGCTCGCGCGACGGATTTGTCGATGTTACAAACGTCTTGCCGATCAAAACATCTTCGATATCCATCTTGCAAGCGCGGGCAGAAACTCTGCGGCGCGTCTGCAACTCTAAAACTAAATATGCGGGCGTGGCGGAATTGGCAGACGCGCCAGATTTAGGATCTGGTATCTCCGATGTGCAGGTTCAAGTCCTGTCGCCCGCACCAAAATAAAAGGTACCTAAAGCCTTGATTTCCAAGGCTTTAGGGATTTTTATTTTTGCTTTTTGGTGCAACTTGGGGCTTATTTGGGGCTTATTTGCTTAAAATGAGCCTATTTTTTGAGCATTTTCGGCTTGTTTTTCAAGAGCAGAAAGTAACTTGCCATAAAGAAGTTTATTAGGCTGATAACAGCCGCTTAATAGAATCTCATTACCCCTGCCTTCAAAATGTTCCAAGATTGCCGCAGCACAAGCAGCGCTACGACTGAAGCCAAATTGGCATTGACAGATGAAATCCAGCCCACCCTTATAGGCATCATAAATGAATGCCGCCACTTTATCCGCATCGGCAAAGAAGGTATCAAAGGTATATCCGTTTTCTTCAAAGCCACCCTCATCAATATCCGGCAGATTGATCTGCATAAAACGCTCTACCTTACCGGTGTAATCAATGGGCTTAGTTAAGAGATTGACCGGCTCATTATAAAAGCTGACCACCGCCACATTCTTAGGCGGATCCTTTTTTAAAAGTTCTTCCATCTTCGATTTTGAATAGACTGTTACTTTCATAAAATCACCAACTCAAATTTTATAAATATATTTTACTATACATCAACTTGTTTTTAAAGTGTATGGTTTAAAAAATATCGCCATCGGTTCCCGATGGCGAATATTTTAATATAGAAAATCAGCCCTTGACAGCAGCCTGTGTTCAGCACGCAGAAAAGAGAAATTATTTAATCATTATCAGCATCTGTAATGTGGACAACCGTTTCGGCGTGACTCTCAGAAATTGCCTCAAACATTTGATATAGGGCTTGCGTTATTTCCTCTATTTGTTCTGCTTTTGCAAAGTTTAAGTCGGCAAGAAGCTGTAGGTTTTCATCATTGGAAATGATGTCTGGCCAATCTTTAATAAGATGCCAAATGTCACCACAAAGTCTATCGTTCATTGTGATAACTGTTCTTTTACCTTCTTTTGAAACCGAAACCACGTCTTTTTTGAATTCACTCATATTCCTGCTCCTTATACCAATTTGTTTAATTATAACACCTTTTCTTTGTATTTCATATCTTTTTTTCTTGGTATTTCATATCTTTGATATTAGCCTGTGGTTTAGTGCGCAAAAGTGAAAAAAATCATTAGCAACCACTAACGAAGATATTAAATCCATCGTACCATGCTTTGGCACTAACAGTGAACATATAAAATAGCGGATAATTCTCTTTATATGCCGTTTTGAATTCTTTAAAGAATTGCAACAAATCTTTTGTTTCCACTTTTTCTTTTCTCGATATAATAGGTGTTGTGTTTCTTTCATAGGAAACTTTCATATTAAATGGTATAAATTCATTTTACCATACACCTAGCTCGATTTAAAGCAAAAACTTTTCAAAAAGACAAACCGAAATCGCCACTTTAGATGACGATTTCGGTTGCTGGTAATTGAGCGTTAGTTCCAATTATGCTCTATTTCTACTTTCTGGTGGTTATCGCATTCTGGACAATCGAAATAACTTGTTGATTTGTAAACCCAAGAATCTCCGGGAACAGGTCCGGACACATAACCACAAGCTTCACATTTTCTTTTATATTCAAACTCTTTTGTCCCATCTTGTTTTGTAATTACCGCGCCTTGAATTGCAACATGAGTAATTATCATTTCTTCCGATTCATTAGATGTTTCCGATGTAACTACGTCTGAACCGGATGAAGCTGTACTGTCGTTTGAATCTGACTCCGAAGAATCATTTTCAACAGAAGAAACATCGCTTTGCTCATTCGATTCACTTTTTTCTTCTTGATGATTCGACTCTCCGCAGCCACTAATGGTCACACATAGCAATAAAGCTAAGATTAAAGAAATCAACTTTTTTAACATTCTTTTTTCCTCCTTAAACCATCCAGCCTATTTTTAAGTCTTTGCAGTTAATAATGCTCACATTTGCTTTGCCATATTTATTCTTAATCTGCTCTTTCGCCTCAAAACCGTTAACAGCTCTTACAACTTCTTCTACGGTTTTTCTGTTAAAAGTAAATCTCACAAGAAACTCATGAATAATACCCCTATCTTTTTATTTCAGTAATCCCCTATCACGACGCCATTTATATTCGTCGGCATAGTCTTCGGGCTTAGTTGAAATGCGCATTGTTCTGAATGAATGGGAATAAGCATCTCCATACATCCGTTTCACATATTCTTTCGCTTCATTTTCAGTATGCGCCCACACCTCATCCTTTACTTTGTGGTTATTAACCACACTTTCTACCATCCATTTACTTCCCATAACTTTTTCTCCTTTTTTAAAATTTATTTCATTGCTCAGATTCTACAACAATCTGGGCAGTATGAAAAACAAAAAGACTAGAGCTCCAATGATCACTGCCGTTAAACAACCGCCACCGGAAGTAGCATTAGTCGTTGGCTGGGTTATTGGCGGGGGTGTTTGTTTCGGCGGTTCAGAAAGGACCTCTGTTTCAATGGCATCTATATCGATTGGTTCTCCTTTTAAATATTCAGTTACGATCCTATATGCAGTTTTATTATCTACGCTTTTACTTTGCTCAATAGCCCCGTCTTTAGTTAAAGCGACATACAACTTTCCGTCTTCACCTATAAAAGTTACAACAGAATCATATGTTTTCTCCGACAAGGTTGAACGAACATGTAATTTACATTTTCCGCCGTTACTTGTAGCTTTTACAAACATTCCTCTTAATTTTTGCTTAGTGGGTTCAGACACTATTTCACCTTGTAAAGCTTCATCAATACTTTCCAACTCCACTTCACATTTTAGTGTGACCGGTGGCTTTTTGGTTTCATTTTTATTTGATTTTTCCGGAGTATAATCGCTAAAAAGTCCATCTTCTTTTTCTTCTTCGATAATTCCGTGAGCTTTGTTCCATGTACCTATTTTCTTGACTAACGGAAAACATATTTTTTCCATAAAAGCCCTTTGGTCATAACCCAAAAGTTCGAGATAGGATATTTCAATTTTCGCAAAATTTGGTTCAGTATCGGACGTATAGCCACCGCCGCCCATTACTGAATCTGCTGTAAAAACCACTGTTTTTGGAGCACTACGATTCTTTCTTATCTTCGACAAATTAACTGTTATCTGCAATCTAAGATCTGCATTTTCATAATCTTCTCTCGGATAACAAGCCTGAACCATCGGTTTTGATGTCGTAGTAAGTGCCTTTTCTAAAGCCTGCCTAATCTCGTGTATCCACGGCCATCTTTCTTTGTCTATAAAAGTTGTCCCGTTTGACATAAGTTCATCCCCCATTCTTTTTTTATCATTTGTTTTTACTTTTCTGTGTTTAATTCTTGTTTTTTGAACTATTATAGTTTCTTTGCATAACAGTAATTGACAATGAATTAAGAAATACTACTACCTCTTTAATAAGCTCATCTTCGGGCAATTGAATATCTTTATATTCCTTGCTGTCAAGAAACTCCCTGGAAAGATTATTTGCACGTTTTATATTTGGCCATTTTTTCAAATTAATATAATCCAGTACATTATTTGAAAAAATTTGATACACATTTCCACCAAGTTTCATAAAACTTGATAACGCTGTATACATCGGCGTATCGTGATCCAATGACAAATCAGCAAAAGTATTTACATTTGCAACGATATAGCCCACTTTTTCGCCTTTACAATATTCCTCCGTAAAGATGGGATATTTTTGATTGTTTATAGAAATATAGGCTTTGCCATCTTTGATATATAAGCCGTCAATATCCTTTAACTGAGCAAATCTCAACGGAGCTTCAAAACAATCATTAACACCGTATACAAATTTAACTGAATTAAGCAATTTACCAAACAAATTTGTCTTACCGTGAATTTTAGCAATTTTATTAATGAGTCTGATTGGGAAACAGCCAAAATCATAAAATCGATCTTGTGTGTTTAGACGGGCCAAGAAGTTCTTTTTGATATCTTCCTTTGAATAAAAACTTTCACCGCTCAACAGTGGAAATTGCACAGATGTCGCCGCCGTCCCACAGGGAGCCTCTTCACTTTTAATAAATGCAATAAGCATATTCACGGCGCTACGATAATTTGACAATGTCTTTTTAGAAATTGATGTGTTGTTATCTTGTTGCGCCAGACTGATCATTCGCATTAAATTCTCACAAAATCGCTCTTGTTCTCCTCGTGTCATTTCAGAAAATAATTCAAACTTTTCTCGGCTTATACCAAGCAGGTTTCGACTTGCACCCTTCAAATAGGACACATAACTTTCTGTACTTTTACACGAAACACCTGCGGCCAGCAAAAAAACCTTGTACTTCTCAAAAAATCTGTTCATCAACATTAAAAAACACCCTTTCATCTGTTTTTAATGTTAGCATAACAGATTTAAACCGATTTGTCCACCATTTAATTATATAAATTATCCAATAGTCAACCTTTATGGGATAAAATAAAGTTGACTGATATTGGAAGGTAGGGACAAATATAGTGAACTTTGGTGAAAAATTAAAAGTACTCAGAACCGGACAAAAATTATCGCAGCGGGAGCTTGCCGAGCGGCTTGGCGTTGCAAAGTCCGTAATCTCTTATTATGAATCCGGTGATCGATATCCTTCTTACGATGTATTGGTTCGCATGGCCCACCTCTTTCATGTTACAACCGATTACCTTCTTGATATGGATAAGGTTCGCTCTGTTGACGTATCAAACCTTTCTGAAGATGAGATCGATGTGATTATCCAAATGATCAATGCGCTGGAAAAGAATAAGAAATAACCTATATTTTTATTTTAGCATATCCCATATCCGAAAAATCGACCATAAAATTAAAAAACCGATAGATTTTGCTTTATTGCAATTTCTATCGGTTTTTTAATTATTCTTTATTCCGGATCTCTTTCCAGCGATGGTGAGTAATAGTTTCTTCTTTCATCGGGATATATAACCTCAATTTCAAGAGGATCGTACATTCCTATCAGCTTTTGTATGTCTATATTCTCTGCGGCTTTATGGTCAATCGAAAGAAATCGGAGGTTTTCCATCTCATATAGAATCGAAAAATCTTTGATTTTATTATTGACTAATTTAAGTACAAATAGCTCACTACACTCACCAAAAACCGATATATCTTCTACATCTGTGTTTTCTAAATGAAGTGTAGACAATAATGGGAGTTTTTTTACTACAGAAATATCCTTGATCTTATCATTGTTGATTGTCAAATACCACAAGTACTTACATTCA
Source organism: Eubacteriales bacterium (assembly GCA_045602565.1). Classification (GTDB taxonomy): domain Bacteria; phylum Bacillota; class Clostridia; order Oscillospirales; family QAKW01; genus QAKW01. The sequence continues at coordinate 21,683 of JAZSBU010000077.1, forward strand.
GAGATGAACGAAATGTCTGTAATTCCATTATTTTCAATTTCTAAAGACTCCAAATTTGCCAGTCGTTTCCATTCCGTTCTATTAGATAAATCAACATCCGGACAACCGAAAGCCCCCTCGGTTTCAGCATATTTAACAGCATCAGAATATTGATCCTCATCTTGTTTTAGATAACACTTTGCCATAGAACGAGCAGTATTTCTGAGTTTATCTCTAATGCTTTGCGGTTCCAGAACCTCAACAAGATCGCCATGTTCTAATGCCCACAAATAAAGGTCCTGTTCATTGGACGAAAGGGAGATCGTCGCCATTCCATCAACATTTTCTAAAACACGGAACTTATCGCCAAATTGGTCGATCGCCAGCCCGATTTGAGATTCCGGGATCTTAATTTGCACCGGTACCGCGCGACCGCTTTGCATCAACGAATGGGAAGCCAGGTAATCATCGATAAAAAGTTTGCTGTTGGCAACATCGTAATCGATAAATTGTTCGATTATTTTAACATCTTTGATCTTATCGATCCGATAATGGCGAAGTGAACATATTTCAGGATCAAAGGCGATCAAGTAATAAAAACCATTATATGGAACCATACGAACCGGTTTTACAGCAATATAATCGGATATGGGTGCTAAGGACTTATCCAACCGATAGTCTACCATAATAAACTGAACTGCTTTTGTTTCGTGTATCGCAGAACTTAAAGTATCAATGTTATTCGATACGGTGGGATTTGGCGTATGATAAAACTGCCGCATCCCTTCAACACTTCCGACCTTTTGCGCAAGTTCCTTGCTTCCAAGAGTCAACAACTTTTTAACAAGAGCTTTTGCTTTGCTTATAGATAATTGCTTTGAAAAAATGGTATTATCGATCAGCCATAATAGTTCGTGCTCTTCAAACTCAGGCTCAATATAGTAACCGCTATACTTAATACCTTTCTCGCCTTTATTTTTTTGACTTTCACATTCCTGGTAAATATTGGCTTCAACCAACCCACAATCCATCATATCTCGCAAGATATATGTTATGGTTTTTTCCTTATCCTTGATTTGATATCGCTCATCTAAAAGACGATGTATATCTGCGCGTTTTAACGGACGGCCCTCGTCTTTTAATATTTCAAGGATATACATAACCTTCATTCGATTATAGCCCGAAAGCAACATCTTCATCACCTCGTTTTTTATTATAACGCGATTTTTTCGAAAAAGCAACGGGTTCATGTCCGTTTTTTCGAACATGAATTATGTTATCATAGTTACAGAAGATTTGAGAAAGGAGTTTAAAAAGTAGTTTTTAGTTGGTTTGGTTGAATTATTTTTTAAAAATGGAGGTAATGGAAAATGAGTAAGAAGTATTTTAATGAGGGGTATGATATGTCCCCTGCAGATTATGCAAAGGTATTGTTTGAAAACACGAATGATAATTGTCTTACATTATCACGCAGAAATGAAGATCCTTTTTCGGATGAATACGACAAACAGTATTTCGAATCCTACACCATGAATTGGAATAATCAAGATCTGCAAGAGGTTATTAATGATTTTGGAGTTTTATATTCCGAACTAAAAAATAGTGTAGAAGAATATGGTGTTGATTCTACCATTGAATGGTTGAAATCAGAATTAGATGACAAGGGTACCGCTTATAGAGCAACAAGGCTCTGTAGAATTATCGAGTTCGGCGCACCGGAAGTCATTATCAACTTTGAAGCCTGCAAACTTATGGACGCAATGATTATTGCAAGGTTTGCTGTAAGTTAAGACGATAAATTCATTTTTGCTATTTTAAAAAATCATTACTTATTTTAAAATTTCGGAGGTAAAAACAATGATGATCAAAAATTACACTTCTTCTCTTTCCCTTTCTGATTACACCGTTGGTGGCGCTTACGCTTTTTATGTAAATAACTCTAACATCAGTCGGTTGGTCAAAGCCGACGAAAAAACAGCTAAGAAGTTTGGTTTAAAATTATCGAGATTCATCAACAAAATTATCGACGCTAAAAATGATGGCAGATGGCTCTCCTTCACCCGCGTAATCGGCATTGTTGTTGATAAGCACGATGCTGTTAACCGTAACGATATTGACACTATCACCGTCATGTTCAAAACCGGTGATGGCAATTATAAACTTAATGAATATGCCGTCGGTTATCACGATGTTTTAACGAATGAAAAAGACTTTGTGGCTCCTGCCGCTGTGCTTAGCACAGCGGTCAAAGAGGCCCAATTAAGAATCAAAGAAACTTCTTTCCTTTACGCCAAACTATCGGCATAAACCGTATGATCGTCATATCAAATGAGGAAAAATTAATATGGATTTTTTGAAATTTGTCAACTCAAAAGATATCCGAGAGTATCTAAAAAAGATCGGCTATGTGCCCTCCCCTTTAGAATGTGCATGGCTCGTATACCACAATAATACCGCCACCTTAGAGGAGCGAATCATCGCCTGGCAATATATCATAGACAATATGCCTGATTCAAAACTGCCCAACATATCCGAAGAAAAGCCATATAGCACACTTCACAGTTTTCTCAAAAAGTATATCGAAATCAAGCAGGAGCATTTAACCGCTTTTATCTCTACGCATACCGGAGATTTCATTTATTACTACGAAGTGGAGTTGTTGCATGACGAAATTAAAAGTGAGCTGTTTTTTACATTCGAGGAATGCAAAAATGCAGTTTTTGACGATTATTCAAGCGAAAACATATCAGATATCAAAATCGTCAAAATAAGGGTTTCAGACAAGAACCATAAACGTCATTGGGTCTATTTATCTCCCGCCGGAACGATTACCGATGTATGCGGTCCTTTAACAGAGACCGTATGGCAGTTGATTTCAACCTTCAAGAATCTTAAAGTGCGAATTCCTCTTCCGTTTAAATGCGGGGATGTTCTCTATGATCCGACAAGTGAACTGCCGTTTGTACTTGAAAAGATCCAAGAGAATGACGAAGGCACCTACGCTGATATCATTTGCTTGGACTACCTTTCAAGTATGTTATACAAAGATCGTTTTTATCACTATATGAACTTTGAATACTGCCATGAAGAACTTTGCGGCCATAACAAACTCCTTAAATTAGTAAGCGAATATTATAAAGACCGACCCGCCGACATTTTAAACTATCTGAACCGGTATCTTATCACCTATATAGATGGCGAATTGGAACGACATACCGCAGAGCATTGTTTAGTGAAGAAAGAAATCAATTTGAATACACAATCTAACGCATCTTGATTAAAAAAGCAATCCCTACCGATAACTGATTTCGGTAGGGATTTTGTCTATTTAAAAAGCTAATGCTCTTGAGATGCTTTCGGCTGCTTGTTCTTGCGCCGATTTAATTTCATGAACATAAATATTCATTGTCGTGCTGGTTTGCGAATGACCAAGACGTGCAGAGGTTGTTTTTAAATCTACCCCGGCTTCGATCATAATCGTTGCATTTGTATGTCTTAAACTATGTAATGAAACAGCATCCATATTATACTTTTTCAGTAGTTTTCGTAAAATAGAATAGGGTGTTCCTACTCCCATAGGGCTCCCGTCGTCTTTGATGCAAATTCTATCGGAATCAACCCAATAATCACCAAGTCTCTGCTTCAATTCATCTTGTTCGGCTTTATACGATTTTAGCAACGAGAGCAATTCATCAGAAATACTGATCACACGTATAGAATGTTCATTCTTGGTTGTATCAGTCAGCTGCCCTTTCGATCTGATATATACAGAAGTTCGGTTAATTGAGATCGTTTTCTTTTCTTCGTTTATATCCGACCACTCAAGACCTAATAATTCACCGCGACGCAAACCGGTATAAAGCAACAAAGAAAATATAACTTGATATTTCAAACACTCTTGCGACAACCCTTTTAAAAATGTTTTTGCTTCATCCATTGATAAGCATTCAATCTGCTTTCTCATTATTTTAGGCGGATCGACCCGCTCACAAGGGTTATCTTTGATGTATCCCCATTTTACTGCTCGTGTGAAAACCGATGATAGAAAACCATGGTAGTGTTTTACGGTTTTGGATGATAGATTCATTTTTCTATTATCAATTGATCTGAACGCATCTTCAAATCTCAAATGTAATGTTCGTGCAATTTTTTCAGCGTTATCGGCAGACACATTGCTCCCATTGGCTACCGAGTTGACTGTTCGAATACCGATATCCGAAAGCTTTGAAAACTTCCTATATGTGAGATTTGCTTTGAATAACGCGGCTTTAAGATCAAAGTTCAATGCATATGTCTTATGGTTTTGGGGTGTGCAGCCCATCAGGGTTCCATAAAATTTATTTAAATCATTCGGGTTGATACGGTCAAGTCTGATATGACCTAAGGCTTTATTTACCCGAGCCGATAGTGATTTATAATTGTCGACCGTCGTTACACGGAGATGTAAATTGGCATACTTCTCAAACCAAAGATCAATAAAATCTTTCAGCTTTATAGCTGAAGAAATGGCTTGCCCACCTCTGCATTCTTGCTCAAACAACACTTTTTGTTTTTCAAGTTCTTTTTTGATCTGATAATCGGTCATGCCGGCATCCGCTTTCCAGGTCATATGCTGTTTAACCTGTCTTCCTTGCGAATTATATCCATCATAAACAGTGATTCTGTAATTATTTACGCCTCTTTTTTCAACACAGGCCATTCAAACACCTCACATTTCTAAATTTAATATATTATAACGCAAATTACGGTCTAAAAACTTCCCATAGGGTTACCGGGTGTGCATCACGCACACCCGGTAGTTTCAAAGAAGTTCAGTACATCTTCCATATTGATCAGTTTTCTATTTCCAACCGGGATATATGGAATCAATCTTTCATTAACCATTTGGCGAATTCTATATGCATTGATTGCAGTATTGGGATCTAACGTTTTAATCTCTTTTGCAGCACTTTCAATTGTTCTGATTTTTTTCAATAAAGAGTTCTCCTTTAAACATAATTTTTTATTTATAGGGGAGTAAGGGGGTAAGGGGGATAATATTTTAAAAATAATAAA
>JAZSBU010000078.1:0-11816 GCA_045602565.1 Eubacteriales bacterium
GACTTGACCCAGAGCTTCACCGAAGCGCTGGAAATGGTTTATTTCCCTCTGCCGCAAAAACTTGATGGGATCGCGAACATCGGGATCGCGGATCAGCCGCAGCAGGTTGTCATAGGTGGTGCGTGCCTTCTGCTCCGCGGACGTGCTTTAAACAGTAGTAGCAATTTTTCTTCATTAAATTTTATAAACCGCCAAAGTTCGACTGACTTTGCATTTTCGGTATTATATGATTTGTTTTGATGAAAGGAAATAGGGGTGTTTTTGGCGGGGAAATTCCTCTGTACTTTTTGTCAAAATATTGTATAATAAAAGGAGAAGAGTTTGAATTATTTAAGAGAAGTATTGATGGCAGGGGCATTGGGAGCAGAGCCTCCTGTCGGTAAAAAGTGGAATCAGTGGAATCATCGCTCCTTGGGAAAGAGTCATTGCAAGGAATGTTTAACATTAGATGGATGCTGGTTTGATGCAAATAAGACACCGAAATGGCCGCATCATTTTTATTGCCATTGTGTATTAGAAGATATTCCGTATTATGATGTAGTGACTAAAAGCTCGGCGTATTGCCCCTACGCAAAGTTTGATCCATATTTATTTGATCCGGAGAATTCTTATGGGCACGGAAAGGGAAGAATGTTTGAAAGTTGGGGATACTCTATTTTGGATTCCGCTTGGCTACAAAAAGAGATTCAAAAGCAAGGTTTGAAGAAGTACATAACCGGCGAGTATACTTTGGGAAAACTGAATAAAGATGGTCAGCGAGTTAGCATACGAATCGAAATACCGCGTAAAGATCGTTCGGATATGGTATCATTTGTTACAGGTTGGATGGTTTGTCCTAATGGAAAAATTAGATTAAATACACCGTATGGAGGAAAATAACATGAAATATCTTGATTGTGTAGAGGTTATTGTAGAAAAGAAAGAATATGCAAAAGAAGGGGTTCACAAAGGCATGCAAGGAATCATATGGTCTGAAGAACCTATGGATGGTGAGTGGGATGTGTATTTTGTTCAATATGGAGAAAAAGAGGATATTGCAGAAATATATATGTCAGAAGAAGACCTTAAGCTTTTACCGAATGGAATGGATGCCAAGATCAATGAATTGATCAAAATGGCTTTTGGTGAATGATAAGAAAGCAGATGGGCAGTGCCCATCTGCTGTTTTGTTATTTATCCTCTTTATCAAATGCAGGGTTGATGCGGTAGTAGTTTTTACTGTCCAGATGACGGCGGACTTGACCCAGAGCTTCACCGAAGCGCTGGAAATGGTTGATCTCCCGCTGCCGCAAGAACTTGATGGGGTCGCGGACATCGGGGTCGCGGATCAGCCGCAGCAGGTTATCATAGGTGGTGCGCGCCTTCTGTTCGGCGCCCATATCCTCGAAAAGATCGGTGATGGGATCACCCTTGGATTGGAACACTGTTGCGCTGAAGGGCTCGCCGCTTGCCGCCTGCGGCCAAAGGCCTGCGGTATGGTCCACGTAGTAGTCGGCAAAGCCCTGCGCCTGAATCTCATCGGCAGAAAGTCCGCGCAGCAGCTGGCGCACGATGGTGGAAACAATTTCCATATGGGCGAGCTCCTCGGTGCCGATGTCTGTGAGGGTCGCGGCGACTTCGCTGTAGGGCATCGCGTAGCGTTGGGAGAGATAGCGCAGGGATGCGCCGATCTCGCCGTCCGGACCGCCGAATTGGCTCATAATGACTTTCGCCAATTTGGCGTCGGGCTTTTTAATATCTACAGGGTATTGCAACCGTTTCTGATAAGTCCACATCGGTTATTTCCCTCCTTCCCAGGGCCAAGGGCCTTCTGCCCATGCCCAGCGGTCGCCCATAACCCCGTTTTCGGGGCTCAGGGGGCCGTATTTTGCTTGATATGCGTCCATGGCTTCCCGATAAAGTTTGGCTTTTTGGCGATAAAAATCCAAAGCATCGCGGTTATCGGGATGGGTGTTTAAAAAGAGGCGGGCATCATCCAAGGCAAAGCCATTGGTATAGACCGCGTTCATTGCTTTTTCTCGGTCGGTCATTGATGCGCACCTCCTTCAAAGGGCAGATCCAGCTGCTCAAAGAGGGTGCCGCGTTGCAGCGCCTCTTCCACAGAATATAATTGCGCCCAAGGCTGGGAATGCACATACGCCATTGCCAAAAACTGATTGCCCTGCTGAATGGGCGGATGGGCAGGATGCGGCGGCGGGCATTGGGGCTTGGGCGGAAGATCCGATCGATATCGGAGCGGCGGGCTTAAAAGATCCCGCAGATCAAAATCATCCATAGTGGATTCTCCTTTCGTTTTTTCCGGAGTGTTGAACACTCTTTTTATTCTACGAAATTTCGGGAAAAAGGTGCGAAAAATCCTGTTTACATTCGGTTTGGAATATGATATACTAAATAGAAGATAAAATCTCTTTACCGAAAGGAGTTTTGCAATATGGCAGCTCAAAAAGAAAAATTGCCCTTTACCATGTATAAAGGATATCCTCTGGTCCGCAGCGGAAATAATATTTACTATGGAGATCCGAAGGATCCTTATGTGATCTTTATCAGTATTCTGGCGACCGACGGTTCCGCCGAGGAGATTCCTACCAAGGTTTCGGTGGAATTGCTTTCGACCGATGAGAGTGTCTCTATTTTCGAGCGTTCGCAAAAGAGAGGCGAAAAGACCAGCCTTTATGAAGCGCTGGATATCGGTCAGATCTGGTTGCAGCGCGCCCTTTCCAAGAAAGGCTGATTGCGATGAGCTTGATCTTTAAACTGCTTCGCGCCATTTCGAATGGAAGTGCGTTTAAGATTTTGCTGATGATCGGGCTTGTGTGGCTGGCGCTGAATCTGGTCTGTTGGGTGCTGGGGGCGATCGGTCTGCGTTCGCTGGGGCGCAAGGCGAGGGTCTATCCCCTTTATATCGCCTGCTATCCCAATGGCCAGATCTATTATACTCTGCGGCTCACCCATAAGGAGCAGCTTGCCCGCCGCACCGCTTGGCTGATTTGGTGGTCGCTGGTGTTGATGGCGCTTAGTGCGGCTTGCCTGATTTGGGCGGCAGTCTTTCATCTGCAGGCGATCTACCCTCTTTGGGGGTTGCTTTTGGTGATGATCGCTGTTTTGGCGTTGATGATTGCGTTGATCTTCTATATAGGGATGCGGATGCTGGAGTTTCAAGCCCTTCATAGGCTGCTGAAAAACAAAGCCATCTTAGCCATCTGCGTCATCGGAACCATCTTTGCGGTTCCTCTGCAGCGTATATTCTTATTCATAAAAAGTCGATAAAAGAAGAAAAAACAGTAAATTTAAAAAATTTACTGTTTTTTTATTTTTAGAATGTTGACAGAACAACAAAAAAAGATTATTATAAATAGGTGCAAGAGGAGGACGAAGAAATGGATGATTTGGTGCGCAGATATGAAGCCTTTGCAGGCTCGATTGCGAAGATTTTTCGCAGTATTCAAAAGATTGAAAACGAAGAGATGAAGAAATATAATTTGAAGGGCGCCTTTGCCCAATACCTTGTTGTGATGGATCGATACCCCGAAGGGATCACTCCCACCGAACTCTATGATGTTACCGGCAAGGATAAGGCAATCGTTTCCCGCGCGGTTTCGGAAATGATCGAGAAAGGGTTGATCACCAAACCGGATGTGCCGGGATATCGTGTCCCTCTGTTCTTGACAGAGAAGGGCAAGGAAGCGGCGCAATATGTCAGCGAGCGCGCCACCTTGGCAGTGAAAAAGGCGGCGGTGCATATCGGCGAAAAGCAGCTGGACGGTTTTTATAAGCGGCTGGAAATGTTGGCCGATAATCTCTTCGAAATGGGTCAAAACGGATTGTAAGAATAAAAAAAGGATCTCGCTTAAACGAGATCCTTTTTTGTTTTCATTAAATTATGCAGTGTAGCCGATGATGTTCATGGCGATAACGCAGATGCAGATCAATACAGACAGCAAAATGGTGATCTTATTCAGAACAGCATCGCGGGAACGATTCTTATTTTTGCTGAAATAGCTATCAGCATCGGAACCGCCTGCCATAGCGCCCAAGCCCTGAGACTTGCCTTGCTGGATCGATACACATGCAATGATTGCGACAGCCAAAACCAGAATCGCAGAACCAAAGATATATAATGCCATTATGTTTCCCAACCTTTCGTCTATTCATATAAGCGTAGTCTATTTTATCATAATATATATAAAAAAGCAAGCCCTAATTTTATTGTTGACAAGGAAACAAAATAATTTGAAGCAACCTTGTCGAAAAAAGGTTATAAACAGGGAAAATGATGATAAAATGCGGAAAATCGGTGCAAAAGTGCCGAGTTTTTCACATTATGCACAGAGTTGTGAACAACTTTTATGTAAACAAGAGGATAAATTATGTAAACATAGGGGTAAAAAAAGACGAAAAAATTTTCAAAAAACCCTTTACAAAATGCAACTTCTCCTATATAATAAATAGGCACATTTCAAGAAAAATCCAATATGCTGCTATAGCTCAGTCGGTAGAGTGCATCCTTGGTAAGGATGAGGTCACCAGTTCAAATCTGGTTAGCAGCTCCAAAATTGAAGGATCGCTCCAGTCGGGGCGGTTTTTCTTTTTTTACACAGGCTGGTGGCCTCATCCCATGCGAAGCGTGCATTTAGATCATTCGCTTTGCCGTTAGGCAAATGCGATCACCAGTTCAAATCTGGTTAGCAGCTCCAAAAAGAAAACACTTCCTTTTGGGAAGTGTTTTCTTTTTGTGTTTGTGTCCGCAGGACACAACATCGTTTGACCGCTTGCGGTCAACATCATTTTTTGCAAAGCAATAACATCGTTCCGCGGTAGCGGACAAAAAACGATGTTACGACTACCGCCGTAAACGATGTGGGCTAACGCCCAACGATGTTACACTTCGTGCAAACGTATGGCATAATCATCAATATAGCGAGGTGATAGCAATGAAAGAGGATAAACTTACAGATTTATCTTATCGCTTCAATTAAGACAGCAAAAGGGAATATAAAATAACCCGCGGAACTCCGCGGGTTATTTTTATCTCTTATTTCTTGATTTCAGGCAGGCTTGCGGCGGCAACCGACTGGCCGACTCTTCTGGATTTTTCATCGGGGATATGGAGTTTACATTTCTTTGCGAGTTCGGGGAATTCTTCATTTAAGACTTTATTCGCCCGATCAAGAATGATGACACCGCCTTCGCCCGAGGTTACACGTCCCATAATCAGCACGTGCTTAATATCATAGAAAAGGCTATAATATGCGATGGCATAACCGAAGTATACACCGATGGTATCATAAATAGCAGCGGCGCGCGGGTCATTTTCTGCCATAAGGCCCTGAACGACCTTCAATTTTTCAGCAGGGGACAAGCTCTCATCCAGTTCAATACCGGCAGCGGGAGCCAATTTGATGACACCGTCTTGGGAGAAGTATTTGACACCGCAACCATAGTCGCCCGACCATTCATCCACCATAGCATCCTTGGAATAGTCCACCGGAGCAAACGCCAATTCGTTGAGCCAGCCGGTGATATTGCCTGCGGCATCCACATAGCCGCCGGCCTCGCTGGTACCCATCGCAATACCGAGAACGGCATTATCTTCCAGGTCCATAGCACCTGCCAAAGCGGTAACGTCGCCGTCGTTTGCGACTTCCAGCGGTACATCTTCGCCGAATTCTTTGGCGATATCGATATACATATTTTTAACATACTTTTCAAAGTCTTCATCCGAAACCTTGATGAAGAGAGAAGCGGTCATAATACGGTTATTGACATAGCAACCGGCCGAAGAAACGCCGATCGCATCGACGCGCGGCAGATGCTCCGCCGCCGACTTCATCGCCGCCATAATGCCGTCGTATTGATACTTGGGGTCGGCATTGAGTTTGGGGAACCAAACCACCTCTTCGGAATAAACGCTTTCACCGTCGATCACCGCACTGACCTTGCGGTCGGAACCGCCCGCATCAAAGCCGATACGGCAACCGTCCAGATGGCGGCCGACCGGTGTGGCGGATTCTTGCGTTTGGGGAGCGTCTTCGATCGGTCTCCATTCCACGGTCAGATCCTGCTCGTAGATCTTCTTCATCATCATACAGTCAAAAGCGCGGGCACCTTCAGGATTGTATGCCTTTGCGATGCCTTCGTAGATCACCTTGGAGCCGGCGATAATAACTTTATAACCGCCTTTGACCCAAAGAAGGGTTTTGACAATACGCTCGACAAGCCCGATATTTTCTTCATCGTGGCCGGTACCGTCGGGGAAAACGGTCATTTCAAAGGTTGAAATGAGTCCGTTGTTCCGCTCAATACCGATGACGAGCTTTTCGCCGTTTGCCGCCTTGGCTTTGGCCTCGAACTCCTTGAAAACGAGGACCATGGGCTGAAAGCCCTGATCTAATTTTGCTTCAAGCTTAAGATTCATATTTAATTTTGCCTCCTATGATGGTTTTTACAATATTGAAATCATCGTCGGTGATGATAATGTCTGCATCTTTTCCTGCCTCGAGGGAACCTTTGCGGTCCTCTATGCCGATCGCTCTTGCAGGATTCAGCGAAGCCGCGGCAACCACTTTCCAGAAGGGCATATCTGTATGGTCGCGTACATTTTTAACCGCATTGTTCAGTTTTAATACACTGCCTGCGATGGTGCCGTCTTCCAAAAGACATTCAATGCCGTTGACTATAATCTTTTGCCCGCCCAAGGTATATTCGCCGTCGGGCATACCGCCCGCTCTTGTGCAGTCGGTAATCAGGACAAATTGATCGCCCTTCACCTTGGCAATCAGCTCGAAAAGACCTTTATGGATATGGAATGTGTCACAAATAAGTTCGGTGGAAACATCGCGCAACAGCGCCGCGCCGACCACGCCGGGGTTGCGGTGCAGAAGACCGGTCTGCGCGTTGAAAAGGTGGGTGATATGGGAGGCACCGGCATCGATCCCTGCCATCGCATCTTCAAAGGAAGCGTCGGTATGACCGATCGACACCTTGACATCACATTTTTCGCAGATCTCTTTGATCGCGGCTACTCCGCCCTCCATCTCCGGAGCCATGGTAGCCACCGAAATGATATCCGCATTGTCGATAATAAATTGGGCATCGGGTGCTTTGATATGTTCCTCGGCCTGCGCACCCTTCTTTTTAGGATTGATAAAAGGCCCTTCAAGGTTGACACCTAAAATCTCAGCACCATCCCAATCCTTGCTTTCTTCCTTTAAGGAACGAACAACATCCAAAGCGTTGTTGATCTCATCCATGCTGACGGTCATCGTCGTGGGGCACCAAGAGGTGACACCGTTTTTCATAATGCCGTTGGCCATTTTCTGAATACCGTCGGGCTTGCCGTCGGACGTATCCTCTCCCAGATAGCCGTGGATATGAATATCCACCAGACCGGGGGCGACATATCCGCCCTTGGCATCGATGATCTCCGCGTTTTCGGGAATATCGTTCATATCGGTAATGCCTATGATCTTCTCATCAAACGCAAGGGCGCTGTTTGGGAGAATACTATCAGGCAACACGATTTTACCGTTTACAATGTATTTCATAAACCATCCTCCTTGTAAACTACTGTTTACATTATAACATTAGTGTTTTTACATTTCAACATTATAAACTTATTTTTCCTTTACTTTTGCGGATTTTTTTGTTACAATGAATTTAAATAAATTTGAGGGTGATTGATATGTATTATTTAGGTGTAGACCTTGGTGGGACCAATATCGCCATCGGTCTTGTAAATGAAAATTTCAAAATTGTTTTAAAGGATAAGGTTCCTACAGGCGCATCCCGCCCTTTAAGCGACGTGATGGACGATATGGCGGCCTTGTGCGCTTCGATTGTGAAAAAAGCGGGCATCACCTTTGAGGATGTGGCTTGCGCAGGGATCGCCGCGCCCGGTTCGGTGAACCCCAAAAAAGGCATCGTCCGCTATTCCAATAATATTAAGATGGAAAATTATCCCATCTGCGAGGAACTTAAAAAACGGATTCCCCTCAAAGCGGTATACTTAGAAAACGATGCGAATGCTGCTGCTTTGGCGGAAGCAAAGGCGGGCGCAGGCAAGGGTTGCTCCAGCCTTGTGATGATTACGCTGGGCACCGGCGTCGGCGGCGGTATTGTTATTGACGGTAAGCTGTATTCGGGCTTTAACTATTCGGGTGCTGAGCTTGGCCATACCGTTATTGAAATGGGCGGAAGACCCTGCACCTGCGGCAGACTTGGCTGCTTTGAGGCGTATAGCTCTGCCACCGGTCTGATCAAGATGACCAAAGAAAAAATGATGGACTGTGTCAACTCCATAATGTGGGATCTGGCGAAAAACAATATTGATCGAGTCAGCGGCCGTACCGCGTTTGAGGCTGCCAAAAAGGGCGACAAAGCAGGCAAAGAGGTGGTTGATATGTATATAAAATACCTCGCCTGCGGATTGACCAACATGGTCAATATCTTCCAGCCCGAAGTGCTTTGTATCGGCGGCGGTGTTTGCGGCGAAGGAGATTATCTTTTGAAACCGCTTTTGAGAACCATTCGCCGCGGCGAATACGGAGCCGCAACCCAAACCAACTTCTGCCAAATCAAAATTGCCGAGCTGGGCAATGATGCGGGCATCATCGGCGCCGCCGTGCTTGGATTGTAATTATAATTAAAAAATGAGTCGCGACTGCGACTCATTTTTTAATCTTTGATATTATTTTTAATGGCGGCAAGGGTAATGTCGCTGATATCGTGTTCGATCTTGCAGGCATCTTCCGCCGCGGTCTTTTCATCCACACCCAACTGCACCAAAAATTGGGTCAGCACCGTATGCCGCTCATAGATCTTTTCGGCAAGTTCCATGCCCGCCGCGGTAAGCTTCAGCGCACCGCTTTGTTCCATCTCCACATAACCGCCTTTTTTCAAAAGCCCGATGGCGCGGGAGACGCTGGGCTTGGAATAGCCCATATATTCGCCCACATCGACCGAACGGACATCCTTGCTTTTTTTCGAGAGAACATAAATCGTTTCCAAATACATTTCGCCCGATTCCTGAATGGCCATTTTTATGCTCTCCTTTCCTTAATCAATATTTATATTATAATAGCATAACCAATAAAATTTTTCAAGGGATGGAAAAAATAGAAATTTTTTGAAAAAAGAGTTGACAAATCACGGAAATGTACGTATAATAACCTATGGTTAGCGATGGCTAACTGATTTTTAATGATTTGAAGTTAGCATAGGCTAACTAAGGAGAAATGACGGAATGAACACTTTAAAAGAAGTAAAGATCGGTAAGACCGCCAAGGTGGTCAAGGTCCATGGGGAAGGCGCGATTCGGCGCAGAATTATGGATATGGGCATCACCAAGGGGGTAGAGATCTATGTACGCAAGGCGGCACCCTTGGGCGACCCCTTGGAACTGAATGTGCGGGGCTATGAGCTTTCTTTGCGCAAAGCCGATGCAGAAATGATTGAGGTGGAATAAGATGAGCATTAAGATCGCCCTTGCAGGCAACCCCAACAGCGGTAAAACGACCTTATTTAACGCCTTGACCGGCTCCAACCAATATGTCGGCAACTGGCCGGGGGTCACGGTGGAGAAAAAAGAAGGCAAGATGAAGAAATACCCCGGTGTGGTATTGACCGACCTGCCCGGCATTTATTCCCTTTCTCCCTATACCTTGGAGGAAGTGGTTTCCCGCAACTACCTGATTGATGAAAGCCCCGATGCGATTTTGAACATTGTGGACGGCACCAATTTGGAGCGCAACCTGTACTTAACCACCCAGCTGATGGATATCGGTATTCCGGTGGTCATCGCCATCAATATGATGGATATTGTTCGCAAAAACGGCGATGAGATCGATATTGCCCTTTTGAGCAAAAAATTGGGCTGCCCCATTGTCGAGATCTCGGCGTTGCGGCTGGAAGGCATCGAAGAAGCGGCGGAAGCCGCCATCGAAGCGGCAAAACACGGCCGCGCCGAAGCCAATCATATCTTTTCGGGTGCCTTGGAACACGTCATCGCCCATATCGAAGAGGCGGTGTTGCACCATCTGCCCGAAGAAGAGCAGCGTTGGTATGCCATCAAGCTCTTTGAGCGGGATGCCAAAGCGGTGGAAAAATTGAACATTTCCAAGGAAAAGCTGGACCATATCGAAGCGGATATTCAAAAGTTGGAACGAAAGCTGGATGATGATTCCGAGAGCATTATCATCAATGACCGCTATAATTATATCGTCGGCTTGATGAAGGAGTGCTTTATCAAGAAAAATGCGGGCAAATTATCGGTTTCCGATCGGATCGACCGTATTGTCACCAATCGGTTTTTGGCGTTGCCGATCTTTGCCTTGGCGATGTTTCTGGTCTATTATCTTTCCATCGGCTCCATTGGTGATTGGACCGTTGGGTTTATGAACGATACCCTCTTTGGCGAATGGATCGTTCCCGCGGTGTCCAACGGAATGGAAGCGTTGGGCTGCTGGCCTTGGCTGACCAGTTTGGTCGCCGATGGTATTGTCGGCGGTGTGGGCGCTGTATTGGGTTTTGTTCCCCAAATGATGATCTTGTTCCTGCTGCTCTCGCTGCTGGAGGATTGCGGCTATATGTCCCGCGTGGCGTTCATTATGGACCGCCTGTTCCGTAAGTTCGGTCTTTCGGGTAAGAGCTTTATTCCGATGTTGGTAGCGTCCGGTTGCGGCGTTCCCGGTATCATGGCCTCCCGCACCATCGAGCAGGATCGGGATCGCAAGATGACCATTATGACCACCGGCTTTATCGTTTGCGGCGCCAAACTGCCCATTGTCGCGATGATCGCGGGCGGATTGTTCGGCGGAAGCGCCTGGGTGGCGACCGCGGCGTATTTCATCGGGATCGCTGCGGTGATCCTTTCCGGTATTATGCTCAAAAAGACCAAGATCTTTGCGGGCGATCCCGCCCCCTTTGTTATGGAATTGCCCGCCTATCACGCGCCGATCGCCTCCAATGTTCTGCGGACCACATGGGATCGCGGATGGGGCTTTATTAAACGCGCAGGAACCGTCATTTTAGCCGCCAGCGTCATTATCTGGGTTTTGAACAGCATCACCTTCCAAGGTGGCTTCCATTATATCGGCGAAGGAACGGAAGAATCCATCCTGCAGGTATTGGGTAAGGCTCTGGCAGTCATTTTTGCGCCCTTGGGCTTTGGTCAATGGGAAGCCGCGGTTGCCACCATTCTTGGCTTGGTTGCCAAGGAAGAAGTGGTCGGTGTCTTCGGTACGCTGGGTGCGGAGCACGGTATGGATGCCGAGCAGTTTATCGGTTATCTTTGGGGCGGCAGTGGTTTGGCAGGAATGTCCTTCCTGATTTTCAACCTGCTCTGCGCGCCTTGCTTTGCGGCGATGGGTGCCATCCGCCGCGAGATGAACAACTGGAAATGGTCTGCAGGTACGATTACTTATATGTGTGTATTGGCCTATGCGGTATCGCTGATGGTCTATCAGTTTGGCAGCTGGTTTATCGGCGGCGGAAATCTGATCGGGACCGCGGTTGCGGCAGTGCTTCTCCTTTTTATGCTCTATATGTTGCTGCGCCCCAATAAATATGAAAAGAAAGTGGGAGATGCCAAATGAATTGGCCATCCGTCATTATTTTAACGTTGATCATTGCGGCGGTCGTCGCGGTGATCGTTGCGAATATCCGCAATAAGAAAAAAGGCAAGAGCTCCTGCTCCTGCGGCGGCGCTTGCGGCGCCTGCCCCATGGGCGTATCCTGCCATAAAAAATAAAAATTTTTTATTCTTTCTCGTTTTAACATATACCGCAGTGTATGTTAAAACATATCGAAGACGAAGTCTA
>JAZSBU010000079.1:0-11719 GCA_045602565.1 Eubacteriales bacterium
ATGATCATTCGTGAATGGATGCTGACGGTTTGATCCAAACTTAATTCAATAAAACCCGCGAAGGTGATTGCACCTTCGCGGGTTTTTATTAGGAAAATAATTTTTTTATGTCAAATTGCCGATCGAATAAAATGTATGCCAATGCCAGCAGCATCGGAATGTCGGGTCGATCCTTACTTTTCAGGACCAAAAGGGCGATGCCGATCAATAAAAGATCCTCCCAAGGAACCTCTTGCGGAGCGGGATGCGGCGGAGGGCAGGGCGGTTCGGGCGGCGTATGTTTCGGCGGAGGCGGTTTTGGCTTTTCTTGCTTTCGCGGGGGATAGAGTTGACCGTCGGAACGGATCTGAACCTCCATTTAATCCATCTCCTTTCGGAAAATTTCCGCCAGCCGCATCAGCTGCAGCAGGCGGATGGCTTCATCCACCCGCTCGCGGCGATCGGGGCGGAGATAGGGCTTGAGGGCGG
Source organism: Eubacteriales bacterium (assembly GCA_045602565.1). Taxonomy (GTDB): domain Bacteria; phylum Bacillota; class Clostridia; order Oscillospirales; family QAKW01; genus QAKW01. Next base: position 469 of record JAZSBU010000079.1, read on the forward strand.
TGAGCAGCGAACAGCGTTGGTCGGGCTTTCCTTGCAAGCCGGAAACCGCCTTGCCCACCTTCATCAGCAACGCAGGATCCAATCCGCCCAGGAGCGATGCGGGGGAATCGTCGGAATGTTTTTGCGGTGCAAAGGCCGAGAGGACCCCCTCAAGTTTATTGGAATCCAATGTGGAAAGCAGCCCACCAAGGTCTACTGCAGCAGCTCCTTCAGCCGGTTTTGAACCTGTGGGCTGTTGAGAAAATCCTGCGCGTCCTCCTTGCCGGCAAGGCCGTCCACCAGGGTGTTGAAATCATCGCCTTTCAGATTGTTTTTGATCTTTTCCATCTGCTTTTTATCCCCCATAATGGCTTGCACCTGCTTTTGCTGTTCGGGGGTGAGGGCGGCGGTCAGCTTTTCCAGCATATCGCGCCGCTCTTTTTTATCCATCTTTTTAATTTGATCCAAAAAATCGTTTTGGCTCATCGGGATTCTCCTTTGCATAGAAATTTGGTGATTTTTATTTCTTTTCCTTTCATTTTATGCTATAATCCAAATAATGAGAACAATCAAGGGGTGGAAATATGATCCGATTGCTGGTATTCTCCGATTCCCACGGTGTACGCCAACCGATGAAAGACTTATATGACCGCTATATCAATGACGGAGTCGTCCATTTGGGCGACCACATCGCCGATGCCCGCTGGTTGCTGCAACGGACCAACGGCCATCCGGTCTATCAGGTGCTGGGCAACTGCGATATCGGGGAGCGAGGCTATGAACGGCAGATTTTGGAGCTGGACGGCGCAAAAATTCTAATTATGCACGGCCATCGCTATGGCGTCAAAAACGGCTACACAACGGCGCTGGCGGCCGCCAAAGCAGAGGGAGCGCAGGCGGTGCTCTTCGGGCATACGCATATCCCCTTTATGGAGCGGCGGGACGGTATTTTAATGCTCAATCCCGGCTCGCTTCGCAACCCCAATCGGGAATATGCCATCGTTGAAATCGAAAACGGAACGGTGAAAGGAGTGTTACTTCAGGATGCAGAATAAAGAAGATATTGCGCGGCAGTATAGCCCGCTGGCGCTGGCGTATCTGGGCGACGGAGTTTACGAATTGTTTGTCCGCGGCCATATTTTGCGGCAGGGCAACTGCCAGAACCATAAACTGCATGAAAAGGCCAAGGATTTTGTCAGCTGCGCGGCGCAGGAGCGGTTTTTGAACCTGCTTTGGGGCGACTTGACCGAACGCGAGCAGGAGATCGTTCGCCGCGGAAGAAATGCCAAGACCCATTCCAAGCCCCGCAATGCCGACTACGGCACCTATCACGCTGCCACCGGCTTTGAAGCCCTTTGGGGGTATTTATATTTAGCGGAGGAGCAAGAGCGGATGGAGCGGCTCTTTGCCCGTATTCTTGAGGAACAGAAATGATCGATTATTTAAAAGAATGGGTGGATCTTTCCCCCTATATCGGCAGCCCCGCCTATGAAGGGGTGCGCTATAATCCAAAAAAGATCCAAGGGGAAGAGTTTTTGGCGTTGGCACCCTTTGAGGTGGCGCCGTCCCCCTTTTATGCCGAGGGCTTTTATCTGCAAGGGGAGGGGGATGGAAATCATCCCTACCACTGCGCTGGAATGTATTATTTTCAAGAGCCCAGCGCGATGAGTGCGGTGACCGCCCTGCAACTGCAGGGGGATGAGCGGGTGCTGGACCTTTGCGCCGCGCCCGGCTCTAAAGCGACCGCTATCGCATCAAGGCTGAAAAGCGGCGTATTGGTCGCCAATGAGATCCAACCCGCCCGCGCCAAGGTCCTGGTGGAAAATATGGAGCGGATGGGTGTTTCCCGCGCCGTCATCACCAATAATGATTCGGCGGCGATCGCCAAAGCCTTGCCGGAATATTTCGATAAAGTGTTGGTGGACAGCCCCTGCTCGGGGGAGGGAATGTTCCGTAAATACCCCCGCATTTTGGAAGAGTGGAACGAAGATCTGGTGCGGCTTTGTACCGATCGCAGCCGCGAAGTGCTGGAAAATGCCGCCAAAACTCTGCGTCAAGGCGGGCGGCTGGTCTATTCCACCTGCACCTTTAATTTGGAAGAAAATGAAAAAAACATCCTTTGGTTTTTGGACCGCCATCCCGATTTTGAGGTGGTGGAGAGCGGATTGCAAGGGGGAAGAAGCGGCTTTTTAGGTCTGGACCTTGCCAGGCGAATTTTCCCTGCCGATGGTGGCGAGGGGCATTTTGTCTGCGCCATGGTGCGCAAGGGAGAGGCACCCCGCCGCGAGGCCCCGCTCTTTAAAAAGGAAAAGCACACGGACGCGCAAACCGCCTTTGCCGAACTGCTGAAAAATCCGCTTCAAGGGGAGTGGATCTGCCGCGGGAACTATTACTATCTGCTGGATGCTGACCTGCCTTGCCCTGCAGGCTTGCGGATCCTAAGGGCAGGAATGCAGGCACTGGAACTGAAGGGTAAGCAATGGAAACCCATGCACCATGCGGCGATGTGCCTGCCCAAAGAGGCCTTTTGCTATGGGCAAGAGCTTTCGGTGGAGCAGGCGCGCAGGTATCTTCACGGCGAGACCGTTTCCTGCACAGAGCAAGGCTATGGGGTGGTCTGCGTTGAGGGTGTTCCGCTGGGCTGGGTCAAAAGTTCGGGCGGCATCGGGAAAAATCATTATCCCAAGGGGTTAAGAACCTTGAAATGAGCGGGGTAATGAATCTTCGAAAAATTTTTCGAAAGAGATAATGTATATTGAAAAAAAGAAAGAAATCTATTATACTAATAGTGAAGTAAAATATAAGGAGGCCTTTTATGAAGAAAGCGGTCAAGATCATTGCTCTTTTAATGGCGATGTTGATGCTGGTCACCATGGCGACTGCCTGTAAAAATTCGGATGATGACGATCTGAATGCGATACTGGACAGCGGAACCGGTGATTCCGGCTTTGAAGACGACACCAACAGCAGTGATGATAACAACGGTTCTGCCGGTGATAACGACAGTACCAATAACGATGGTGGGAACACTGATAACGGTGAGGACACCAAGAATGACGGGAAAGACGATAAGAACAATAACAGCAATAGTGGCAGTGGTAATGGCCCTGTCAGCGTCAATCCCGATGCAGACGACAAAAAGCAAGAGGAAATCACCGAGAAATACGATGGTACCAAAAAGTATGAATTTGCCTCCAACCCCTTGTTGGCAGAATCCAAGAAGATCAATACCGGCGTAGAGCCCAGCTTCGATATTGATACCACCGGTTTCGTTAAGAACGTCAAGGTGAAGGACCTCAAGGGTAAGAGCATCACCATGATTACTTCTTTGGAAGTCAGTAACTTTATCTATCATGGTCCCAAAGGCGAGCTTTGCACAGAGTGGTCTTGGTTTGAATGCTTGAAGAAGACCTACAGTGACAACTTCAAGTATGTCGAATCCCGCTGGGATAAAGCACCTTCTATGATCCTTACTTATATGAATACCGGTAAGCAGCTGGATATCATCCCGACGCACCGTTCCGGTTTGGCGCAGTTGATGAACCTTTCCCAGCCGCTGGATCCCTACATCAATATGAAGTATGTCAACAATTCTCCCGGTATTGATACTCGCACCATGGAGCAGAGCAAACGTCATGACGGTTACCGCTGCATCGCTCCCATCGGCGCGGTAGACGTTATTTGGTACAATGAAACCATGACCAAGAGCTTAAAGTTGCCGGATCCTTATACCCTTTGGAAACAAGATAAGTGGGATTGGGATGCATTCCGCAACTATATGGTCAGCGTTCCGAAGACCGCGCCGAACGGCAATACCGGCCTTCGTGCGTTCAGTCAATCCGGCGGTGACTCCATCTTCTTCTGGCCCCGTACCAACGGCATCAATGTCTTTGAATATAAGAATGCCGGCAATAAGACCGAGATCATCAGTAATTTTGAGGATCCTCGCTGCTTGGAGGCGTGGAACTTTTTCCATGATACCTTGGTGAGCTACAAAGGAGATCGTGGAGAGTCCGCCGAGGATTCCGATGCTCAAAGAGATATGTATACCAACGGTTCGGTCATTATGAACTGCACTCTGTATCTGATGCGTGATTATTCCTATTCCGATTACGCAAAGTCGCAGCAATTCAGATGGGTTCCCTATCCCAAGAGCCCCAATAAAGGCGGCGAATATGTTGCTATGAACTATGGTAACACCATGATGTTGCCCAAGAAGATGAAGAACCAGAGCAACATTCCTTACGCGATCAAGGTGATGGAAATTTGGGCAAACCGCTTCACCGAGGCGATCAACGACTATCTGCAAGAACCCTATTATAACTTTACCTATGACGAGCGTGTTGAATTCTTCAACTTCGTTTCTAAACATAACTATTTCAATCCTGCCGGCGGTTGGCGTAACGTCCTTTCCGGCGACGATCGGTCCTACTATACTCAGTTTGAAAGATCGATGTACAGAGAAGATTATAATGTTGCCACCACCGCAAAACAGGTATCCAACATCATTAATAAAGCAGTTCAGCTGATGACGGAATACGGCGACTAATTCGGTTCGATTTTATTCACAAAAACCCCCTATGGTAAAACTACCATAGGGGGTTTAAAAATGATATTATTTTTGCAAGGCGGCGGCGCCTAAGGCGGTGGCAAAGGTGGCATCCTTGGGGATCTCAAAGGGGATGCCGTGCAGCGCCGAAACACCGTCGAAAACTTCCTTTGCATAGGGGATAGCGGTGACCGAACCGGTTACGATCACTTTTTGAAAGCCGCGGGCTTTGGCGGTGAACGCCGCCATCACACCGGCGGTCTGGAAGATGGTATTGATCAGTCCCAAAGCTAAATCCCCTTTGGTGGCGGTGCTTTGGATACGGCCGAAATTAGAGGCGGTGACGTTTTTGGGCAGGGTGGAGATCTCTTCGTTGCTGATATCCTGTACCGAAAGGTCCACATGGGAAAGATCGCCCTGCTCTGCCAGCGCCAAGATGGCTTCAAAATCGCTTTCGCCCACCAGCTTGGAGGCCAGCCCGATCAGCGTTCCGCCGCCGACACCGCTGCCGCCGATATGCTCGATCTCTTCGCCTTTGGCGTAGACAAAGGCGGTGCCGGTCCCCATGCTGACCACCAAGGCTTCCTCTTCTTCAGCGAGCAATAATCCGCCCTTGCCGATGGCGGCAAATTCATTGACCTTTACCGTGGGGATGCCGTAGATATCTTCATCGATCAGCGAAGCACCCACACCGGTCAGCACGATTTTTTTCACCTGATCAAGCGTTAAATTGTATTGATGCAAAAGATTGCCGATGGCGCCGTAAAGAGAGGTCAGCTGGTCGGTGGCACGCACCTGCAGCATCCCTACCACCCCTTGATCGAAGGCAACGATCTTGGTGGTGGAACCGCCCACATCGACTCCTAAGATAATAGACATTGTTAAAATCACATCCTTGGATTTGTTTTCCTTTATTATAAGCAGATTAGGTGAAATTGTCAAATAAAAAAGCAGCGTTCAAGCGAACGCTGCTTTTTAATGGATAATATTGAATTATTCGTCTGCTTTCTTGCCTAAGATCAAGTTGACGATGATACCCAGGATCAAAGCGCAGGCGATGGAGGTCAAAGTAACCTTGCCAAAGGTCAAGGTCAGACCGCCGATGCCGCAGATCAGGATGGTGGAGACTACGAACAGGTTCTTATTCTGCTCCAGATCCACCTTCTGGACCATCTTCAAGCCGGAAACGGCGATGAAGCCGTAAAGAGCCACGCAAACGCCGCCCATGACGCAGGAAGGAATGGTGTTGACAAAGGCAACGAAGGGGGAGAGGAAGGAAATCAGAATGGCCAAAACTGCGGTGGTGAAGATGGTGCTGACGGAAGCGTTCCCGCTGATAGCAACGCAAGCAACCGATTCACCGTAGGTGGTGTTGGGGCAGCCGCCGAAGAAGGCGCCGGCCATGGAGCCGACACCGTCGCCCAGCAGGGTGCGATGCAGACCGGGATCTTCCAGCAGATCCTTTTCGATGATGGAAGAGATGTTCTTATGGTCGGCAATATGCTCGGCAAAGACAACGAAAGCAACAGGGATATAAGCAACAGCGATGGTTGCCACATAAGAAGCGTTGATCTCGCCAATGCCCTTAATAGCAGTAAGGAAGGTGAAATCGGGGAACTGAACAAAGGTGTTGAGAGTGATGCCGCCATCCACCAAAGCAGCCAGCGCGGAATAGTCGATGACCTTCAGGGCATCGATGCCTGCAAGATTGCCGATGACAGTGAAGATGGAACCGACCGCATAACCGGCGAGAATACCGATGATGAAGGGGATCATCTTCGCCATCTTCTTACCGAAGGTGGAAGCAATAATGGTGACAAACAGGGTGACCAGACCGCAAACAACAGCGATCAGAGTATGACCGCCGGCGGGAGCTTTCTGCAGATCGCCGATGGCGTTGCCTGCCAAGGAAAGACCGATGATGGCAACGGTCGGCCCGATGACCGCGGCGGGCATCAACTTATTGATCCAGTTGACACCGGCGAACTTGACGATCACAGCGATGACCACATAGACCAGACCGGCAAAGATCGCGCCAAGGATCATACCGACAAAGCCGAGGCTCATGGAAACGCCGCCTGCAAAAGCAGCACACATCGAACCGATGAAGGCGAAGGAGCTGCCCAGGAAAACAGGGCTGCGGAACTTGGTGAACAGCAGGTAAACAAAGGTACCGATACCGGCGCCGAAGAGGGCGGCGGCAGGGCTCATATTCGAGCCGGTGGAACTATTGATGATGACAGGCACGACCAAGGTGGCTGCCATGATCGCCAGCAATTGCTGGATGGCGAAAACGATGTTTGCGCCGAACGAGGGTTTTTCGTGGGGCTGGAAAACGAGTTTCATAATTTTTCCTCCAAATTTTTAATTTTCATATAAATCCACGTTTACGCATTCATCGTAAGGTGGGATATGAACTTTGATCAGCTCGCTGCGGGCGGTGGGGACATTTTTGCCGATATAATCACCGCGGATCGGCAATTCCCGATGCCCACGGTCGATCAGGACCGCCAACTGAATGCGGGAAGGCCTGCCCATAGCGAGGACCGCCTCCAAAGCGGCGCGGGCGGTGCGGCCGGTATAGATGACATCGTCGACCAGAACCACCGTCTTTCCTTCCACCGAATAATTCGGAAGGCAGGGTGTGTGGGGCTTATCTTCAATATCGTCGCGAAAATAGGTGATATCCACCGTTCCCAGATGGACCTTGAGGTCGGAAAAGGCTTGGATATTGGCGGCGATCAATGCCGCCAGCGGTGCGCCGCGGCGCTCCACACCCAAAAGGCAGAGTTCCTGCTCCTTGCCGTTGCGCTCAATAATTTCGTGTGCAATTCTTGCCAGCGCACGGCGTACATCGGCTTCTTCCATAATGCGTGAGCGGAATTTTTCGGGCATGGGGAAATCTCACCTCTTGGCATAAAAATAGGTCTTGCACGGAGCGCGGCAAGACCTTTTAGATGTTTGCTATGGGGTTCTTGCCGATGTCCCGCATCGGATTAAAGAACGGTTACACTATTTAAAAGTATACTCGATTTACCGCAGTTTGTAAACCCCTTTTTTCGGCATTTTTTGCATTATTTTTTCCTTGACAAAGGAGAGGCAAAATGATACGATAGATTTGATAAAATATGAAAAAAGAAGGTATAAAATTATGGCTAACGTTGTCGTCTTTGATCATCCTTTGATTCAGCATAAAATTTCGATTCTGCGCGATGTTTCCACCAGCAGTAATCAATTCCGCGCCTTGGTGGAGGAGATCACCATGTTGATGTGTTATGAATCGATGCGGGATCTTCCTTTGGAAGAGGTAGAGATCACCACTCCGATGGCCAAGACCAAGACCAATGTCATCGCCGGTGTCAAATTGGCGGTCATTCCCATTCTGCGCGCAGGCTTGGGGATGGTCAACGGTGTTTTGAATTTGGTTCCCTCTGCTCGTGTCGGCCATATCGGTATGTATCGCGACGAAGAGACCTTGGAGCCCCATCCGTATTATTGCAAACTGCCCGCCAATATCGGTAAGCGCCTGGCGATCGTGGTCGATCCCATGCTCGCCACCGGCGGTTCTGCCATCGACGCCATCAACCAGATCAAGCAGTTGGGCGGCAAGAAGATCAAGTTTATGTGCCTGATCGCTGCGCCCGAAGGGGTCAAGGCGTTGACCGAAGCCCATCCCGATGTGGATATCTATTGTGGCCATGTGGATGAGAAGCTGAATGAGAACGGCTATATCATCCCCGGTCTGGGTGATGCCGGTGACCGTATTTTTGGTACAAAATAATTGAATAAGAAGAATCCTCCGTGTCGATGATGAAGGCACGGAGGATTTTTATTATGAAACAAAAATGGTTTTTTATCATCGTTCCTGCGCTGGTATTGCTGGGTGCAGGGGTGTATCTTTTGATTGCGGGTGCGACCGATGCGGCGGCGGTGGAGCAGAGTGTGCTACGCTTTCATGTGGTCGGAGCCTCCGACAGCGCGGAAGATCAGCAGATCAAATGCAAGGTGCGGGACGGAATGTTCGATCTGATGAAGCAGTTGTTTGCCGATTGCAAGGATCGCCAAGCGGCCTTGGAAAAGGCTGCCCTGCATCAGTCGCAGCTGCAGCAAAGGGCAGAGCAACTGCTGCGTCAAGAGGGCAGCGATGCTACGGTTGCGGTGGAGATCGGAGACCGCTTTTTCCCCACCAAGCAATATGGGTCGCTTTCCTTTCCTGCAGGAACCTATCAGGCGGTGAGCATCCGCATTGGAGAAGCGGAAGGGAAGAATTTCTGGTGTGTGCTTTATCCCGCTCTTTGCATCGCCCCTGCGGTGGCGGAGGATACTGCGGCAGATGAAATGGCGGCGGTGTTGGGCAAGGAGCGTGTGGAATTTTTGCAAAAAGGAAGTCTTTCTTATAAATTGCGGTTCGCTTTGGCGGAATGGTGGGGAACCTTTATGCAAAAAATCGGGTCTTTTGAAAAATAATTTAAAAAAACCTCTTTATTTTATCGTCTTTATGTGTTATTATACTAAGTGATATAATATAGCGGAGGTTTCCCCGAATGAAAAATACAATTAAATTAATTTGTATGTTGATTATTTTGGTTCTTTCTATGGTGATGGTTTCCGGTTGTTCCGAAGCCAAATCCGATGACGAGGTCACCCTGACCATGACCATCGGCATCCCCGCAGAGTTTCTTAGCGGTGATGATGCAGATACCTGGAAAGAATGTATGCGCTATTGGCAGGAAGATTATGCCACCTTCGCCAATACGAAGATCAGCTTTACCGCTGTCCCCACCGAAGCAAAGGCAATGAAAAAATTTATGAAGCGGGTAGAGAACGGCGAGATCTCGATGTTCTTTGCTCCCCGCGGAGAATTGATCGATAAGATGGTGGAGGAAGAGACCATCATCAGCCATGATGCGATCCGCCTTAAGTACGGCGGATTCAACGAAGATCTTTCCGACGGTGTTCGGAATATTTCTGCCGAAGATAATCTCATCAACTATATGATGCCTTTGGTAGGTACATATCAAGGCTTATTTATCAACAGCGAGATCTTTGCCGCAAACGAGATTGCTGAGCCCAAGGACTGGGCATCTTTGCTGGATGCCATCGCCAAGCTGAACGAAAAGAAGATCACCCCCATCGCTGCCGGTTTTGCCGATGAAGGCTTGGAATATATGGTGGATGAGATGATCCTTTCCGAAGGCGGTACCGCTGAGCATAGCTATCAGCCCACCTTTGGTTTGATGTCCAGCTGGGAACGTGCGGTCAATAGTATCAAGACTTTGGAGAATGCAGGTGCCTTCACCGAGAATTGCTATAATGTTTCTTATGCCGATGCAAAGCAGGCATTTGTTGATGGAAAGGCGGCGATGATCGTTGCTCCTTCCGCGGATTTGGTTCCTGCGATCGATGCCGATCAGGTAAAGGCGATCACATTCCCCTGCACCCCCACCGGTAAGAGAGAAAAGGGCGCCTTTTTGGGCGACATCAATTTTGGTCTTTACCTCTCTGCTGAATATTTCAACCGTTCCAATATGCGTTGCAGCGACGGTGTGATCGAGTTGATGGACGAAGAATATGTCTATAATCCCGAACTGATCTCCAGCATGATGGATGAAGGTTCTGTTTGCGGTCTGAACGGATTCTACGATAATAATGCCACCACTAAGTTAGAGGAATCCTATGGCAAACTGCTCTCTAAGGCGACCGCAGGCGACCGCCCGATGCGTACCAATGCGTATGCGATGGATTCCACAGTCGATGCCTTCCGTAAGGCGCTGACCGGCGGCAATGTTTCGGACGTTTTGCTGGAGGCGACCAATGCAGAGATTGCGGCTAAAAAAGCAGCAACCGAGGGTAAATAATGAACGTATTTCTTAGAACCCTGCGCTGGATCGCCAAGCATTGGGCGTTGACCACCGTTCTCTTTTTGATCGTCGCTATCATCGCTACCACCATCGTTTGCTGGAATGTTTTCGGCAAAGAAAAGGTGGAAAAGATCCCTGTCTTTGTCACCGTTTCGGGTCTGGGCGAAGGGAAGGATATGGTCAAGCGGGAATATATGGTGGACGACAATGAGGTTGTTTCGGAGATGTTCAGCGTAAAATATCCCGAGATCTATCGGGATTTTGAAAATCCTTTAGTTGCCAATAATACGTTCCGCTCGCTTTTGGGTGTTTCCCCCAGCGGAGCCAAGCGTTTTTATGTCACCATGGGAAGTACTGTCGACGCTCAAAGTACGACGACAGATGCCAATAATCTGACGCAAAGTTATGTCTATAGCGGTTGCGAACTGATTATTGATTATCGATAAGTAAAAGGGCGAAGGAAACCTTCGCCCTTTTTTATTCAGGAGTAAGTTATGTTTGAGATTGTTAAAAAAGAAGCATTGAATCCCACCGTCTCTCGCATGGTCATCAAGGCACCCTTGGTCGCCCAAAAGGCGCAGGCAGGGCAGTTTATCATTCTGCGGGTGGATGAGCGGGGTGAGCGGATCCCTTTGACCATCGCGGGCTTTGATCGTAAGGCGGGAACTGTTACCATTATCTATCAGATCGTCGGCGCGACCACCATGCGGCTGGATCGCTTGCAGGAAGGAGACTGCCTTCACGATTTTGTGGGCCCGTTGGGCAAACCTACTGAAACGCAAGGAATGAAGCGGGTGGCTGTTGTCGGCGGCGGGGTCGGTTGCGCGATCGCTTTGCCGGTGGCGCAGGCCTTGGCGGCAGC
>JAZSBU010000080.1:0-4066 GCA_045602565.1 Eubacteriales bacterium
TGGACCTGCTGAAAGGAGCCCCCGATCCGCGGCTGAAACGCTATTGGCTGAATTTAGCCGATATCGGTCGTTTGACGCCCTTTGGCAAGGATGAACGCGCCGGTGTTTTTTTGCCGGCAATGATCCATAAGCAAGACCTAAAAAAAGCGCTCCAACGCTTATCGGAGCTGGGTTTCCGCCATGTTCTCTGCCGCAATTTGGGGCAGATCCGACCCATTCTTGATGCCGGACTGATCCCCCATGGCGACTTTGCTTTCAATGCCGCAAATACCCAAATGCTCTGCGTTTTAAAGGAACAGGGAATGGAGGATCTCACCCTTTCTTATGAACTGACCCTGCAGCAGATCCGCCGCCTGCCCAAGCCGATGCCTGCCGGCATCATCGTATACGGGCGGCTGCCGCTGATGGAGACCGAAAACTGCATCTTGAAAAATATCGGCGGCTGCAAAAATAAAAAGGGCGGCACCTTGACCGACCGCACCGGCCGCACCTTCCCCGTCGCCTGCGGCTACGATTGCAGCAATGTGCTTTTTAATGCCACCCCGCTCTTTTTAGCGGACCGCAACCGCGAATGGAAGGAAGCAGATATTGCCTTCGGGCGGCTGCTTTTTACCGAGGAATCTCCCCAAGAGATCACCCGCATCATCGATGCCTATGAAAAGGGCGGCGAACCGCCCGCCGACTACACCCGCGGCCTTTACTACCGCGGCGCATTATAACGAAAAAATCGAGGTCGAAATCGACCTCGATTTTTTAATCTCGAAATTCCAACAATTTGGACGGTTCAATATTTAATGCATCCGCAATATTAAAAAGTGCTTCCAACGATAATGCTTTTACAAGATTCGGTGCTTCAATCGCACTGACGAAATTTCGGCTCAAATTCGCTTTTTCCGCCAACTGTTCTTGGGTCATTCCGATCCGTTTTCTATAGAAAGAAATATTTAAACCAATTTCGATATATTTATCCCGATTTTCAACCGAAATCTTTGTGCTTTTGGACATGATCATCACCTCTCATAAAAAGTTTATGCTAAATGACACAAAACATAAACTTTCTTTAAGATAACTCTTGCTATTTATCAGATAGTATTTTATAATTATAAAAAAACGAGAGGTGACTCATATGAACTATGGTGAGAAAAACTCCTGTTCCGAACGCGGTTATTGCAGACATTGGAATGCAGGCTATTGCAGTCTGTTACAAATAAAGATCGAGCAAAAATGCGAGCATTATGAGAGCCGAATTGCTATCGAATTATCCGACGTTTCCTCTTTTATACCGTCTTTTCTCCTTCAAAATGAAGACGAAAATAATTAAGTTTTTTCACAAATCGTTCAAATTGGATGCAGATTTTCGTTTCTTTTACCTTCGGCTATATAATGATATGCCGAACGGTAAAAAAACGGAAAAGACATAAAAAAGAACCTGCCAAAGCAGGTTCTTTCCTTATTTTTGGTCGGTCTGCGCCGATTTCAACGATTTTCCCTTATCCTATGGTGTCGGCTAAGGCGATGCATGCCGACAGTGTTATGATTGATAAAATACTGACCAATCCCCCGACTTTAGAAGCCACGCCGGTATCTCTGCCGTATTTAGCGGCAAACATCGCGGTATTATTCGCGGTGGGCGCGCCGCAGCAGACGGCGGCAGTCACCAGCATCGGCCCCCGCACACCGCAAAGGCGCAGCAGCAGGATGGATGCCAGCGGCAATACCACCAACTTAATTGCCGCCACTCCGTAGTTCTCTTTTTGGCGGAACATGGCGGGCAGGTCGGTATTGGCAAGATAGGTGCCGAACATCAGCATTGCCAGCGGCGTATTCATACTGCCCAAGGATGCGATGGGGGTAGCAAAAACTGCCGGCAATTTCACATTCAATAAGAAGAGCGGCAAGCCGATAACAATTCCGATGGTACCGGGGTTGATCAGCAGTTTTTTGAGTTGCATTTTTCCCTTTTCTTGGTCCATCAGGCGAATACCATAGGTAAAGGCAAAAATATTAAAGACCACCACCGCGGCAGAGCAATAAAATACACCGATATCCCCCGCCACCGCCTTGGCCAGCGGCAGGCCCATATAGCCCATATTTCCAAACATCGTGGCATATTGGTAGATGGAGCGATGCTCCCCCGCCCCGCGGAAAAGCGGCTTGGTCACCAATATCCCCAAAAGATGGAACGCGGAAATGATCCCGAAGAAGATCAGATAAGAAAGTCCGTTTTCCTTGGTAAATTCCACATTCAAAAAAGAATTGATAATCACCGCCGGTGTAATGATATAAAAAAGCAGGTCATTGCAAGCTTTGGCGGTCTTTTCGGTAAACAGCCCGAACTTATCGCAGGCATAGCCGACCCCCACCATCACCGCAAGGATCGCCACCTGCCAAAAGGCCGCCAACATATATTCAAAAAATTGCATTTTGTTCACCTCGAGAGATATTGTATATAATTTTGCAAATGATGTCAAATATTATCTTGAAATCTTTATTTTATTCAAGTATAATATATAGATGAGAATATATTGTTTTCAAATATAGGAGGATGTTATGGGTAAGAATAAGATCAGTATTTCCATTGCAGGGCATGAATTTATTGTTTCCACTGAGGAAGAGCGGGAATATACCCTGCGCCTTGCCAACACGGTCGATACTAAAATTCGCACCCTTTTGAACGGCAACGGCAAATTAAATTTCGGCCTTGCCGCTATTTTAAGCTGCCTGGATCTTTGCGATGAGAATGAAAAGAACAAGGCGTCCTGCGCCCGCCTGCGGGAAGAAATGCGGGATTATCTGATGCAGCTGGAAGCCAGCACCGATGCCCAGCGCAAACTGCAGATGGAAAATGAAATGTTGCGCCAACAACTTGCCCAATACGAGATGGGGCAGATCGGATTTCATTCATGAACATCCTTTTAGCCTCCGGCTCCCCCCGCAGAAAGAAATTATTGGGGGATTTAGGTTATGATATCACCGTTGCCGCGCCTTTATTCGATGAAGGGCAGATCCGTGCGGAAGATCCCGCGCAGTTGGTCGCCGCCCTCGCCGAAGGAAAGGGGCGGTCGGTTTATGCACCGCAAGATACTTTGCTGGTCGCCGCCGATACCGTTGTTGCCTTTGGGGATCGCATCTTGGGGAAGCCTGTCGATGCAGCCGATGCCAAGGCGATGCTTTCGATGCTCAGCGGCAATACCCATCAGGTCTATACCGGCGTTTATCTGCGCCGCGGCGAAAAGGAGCAAGTCTTCACCGATTGTTCGTATGTCACCTTCCGCACCCTTTCGGAGCGGGAGATCGACGCTTATGTACAGAGCGGCTCTCCCATGGACAAAGCAGGAAGCTATGGCATTCAGGAGACCGACTTTGTAGAAAAAATTCAAGGAAGTTTTAATAATATCGTGGGATTCCCCACTGAGTTATTCCAAAAGATCATCAAGGAGTTTTGAAAGGAACCATTATGTTAGAATTCATCAAAAAAATCAAGTTACCTCATTTTTCCAAATATACCGATATCGGCATTGATCTGGGCACCGCCAATACCATTGTATACCGTAGCGGTAAAGGGATCATTCTGCGAGAGCCCAGCGTGGTCGCCATCGATACCGTCAATAATCGTGTTGTGGCGGTCGGTCAGGAGGCCAAAGAAATGATCGGGCGTACTCCCGATAGTATCCGCGCTGTCCGCCCCCTCAAAGAGGGTGTTATTGCCGACTTTGAGTGTGGTTCTGCCATGCTGCGGTTCTTTTTGAAAAAGACGATGGGCAATAATGCCTTTACCAAAAAACGCATCCTCATCTGCATCCCCTTCGGGGTTACTGATGTGGAGCATCGGGCGGTGGAAAATGCCGCCTATGAGACCGGTGCGAAGGATGTTCGCATCATCGAAGAACCTTTGGCAGCCGCCATCGGTGCAGGGTTGCCGGTCGGCGAGCCGACCGGTAGTATGGTCGTCGATATCGGCGGCGGCACCTCCGAAGTGGCTGTTATTTCTTTGGGCGGTATCGTATCCTCCCGCTCGGTGCGGGTGGCCGGCGATTCCTTTGATGCCGCCATTGTGGCTTATGTC
>JAZSBU010000081.1:0-11302 GCA_045602565.1 Eubacteriales bacterium
GTCAGCCGCAGAAGGATCTTTTGGGTGATGCCTTTTTCGGCGGCAATGGCGTCGATCGCCAGCACCTCTTCGGGATGGTCCGCCACAAAGCAGCCCACGCCGTTTTCCATGGCGAAGGCGATATCGGCATCGGTTTTATTATTACTGTGAAAATAAGCATTCTCCATCGGGAAGCCGGCTTTTTTAGCGGTATGGATCTCGCCGCAGGAGACAACGTCGATGCCCATCCCTTCGCTTTTGGCAATGCGGTAGATCTCCATAAAGGAGGCCGCTTTGCTGGCATATAAGGGAAGCGCCGCCTCACCAAAGGCGGCCTTCATCGCGTTATAATAGGTCTGGCAGTTCTGGCGGATCCGCTGCTCATCCATCAGGTAGAGCGGCGAGCCGAATCTGTGCAGAAGTTCTGCGGCATCCATTCCCGCAAAGAGCAGATGCCCTTCGGGAGAAACGGTAAGATTATTGCAGATCATAAATTAGGTGACAAGGGTCATCCAAACCTTGTTTTAAAAAGGCGGATTTCCGTTTCCTCCTCGTTATAATACTTACCAATGCATCGGCATTGGTTGTGTTTTATGTCTTGATGAAGCAAAAATCAAAAAATCCGCCTTTTTAAAATCTCCGACCTCAAAGCGTGGAGATTTCGCGGAGTTTTTGTTCATCTTTTTTGCAGATAGGCCGGCGCCTATCAAGGAAAAATGGGCGAAAAGTACCGAAATCTCCCGCTTTGAGGCAAGATTGGGGTGATTCTTGTCACCTTATTATTCCTTTGGTTCAAATTCCTTGTAGATCGCTTTCAACGCGGTGTTGAGATCTTTATCTTCGATACCGACAATGATGTTCAGCTCGCTGGAGCCTTGGTCGATCATACGGATATTGATGGATTCTTTGGCAAGGGCACTGAAAACACGGGCCGCCGCACCGGGTTTGCCGGTCATTCCGCGGCCGACGATGGCGACCAGCGCCAGATTTTCGTGTACCCGAATGGTATCGGGGCGAACGGTGCGCTGCATATCGGCGATGATCATATCTTGCTTGCCTTCCAGCTCTTTGGAGCTGACAACGACGGTAATGGTATCAATACCGCTGGGCAGATGCTCAAAGCAGATGCCGCGGCGTTCCAATGTTTCCAGAACACGGCGGCCGCAACCGACCTCGGAGTTCATCATATCCTTCTCAATGCAGATGGCGGTGAAGCCTTTTTTGCCTGCAATACCGGTGATCAAGCGATCCCCGCTCAAGCCTTCCGCGTGGGGGACGATCATGGTTCCTTTATCGTCGGGGGCGTTGGTGTTACGAATATTGATGGGGATACCCGAACGGCGGACAGGGAAAACGGCATCTTCGTGCAGAACGGTGGCACCCATATAGGAAGGCTCCCGCAGCTCCCGATAGGTGATGAAATCGATGGGGGCGGGGTTTTCAACGATGCGGGGGTCTGCCATCAGCATCCCAGAAACATCGGTCCAGTTTTCGTAAAGATCGGCATCGGTGGCTTCGGCGACGATGGAACCGGTAATATCCGAACCACCGCGGGAGAAGGTTTTGATCTCGCCATTCGGCAGAGCACCATAGAAACCGGGGATGACCGCGCGGGGGATCATCGCCAAGCGGTTTTCGATGACGGTATTGGTCTTTTTGCTATCCAGCTTGCCGTTTTCATCGAAATAGATACATTCTGCGGCATCGACAAAGGGAATGCCCAGAAATGCCGCTAAAATCATCGAGTTGAAATATTCACCGCGGCTGGCAACATAATCGGAAGAAGCACCATTCGCGATGGCTTTTTCCACCTCGGAAAGTTCCTCATCGATGGAAAGGTCGATCCCTAAATCGGCAATGATGCCTTGGAAACGCTCGCGGATGCGGCGGAAGGTATCGTCGAAGGGATTGCGCTCTTCTGCCAATGCGTGGCAACGGAGCAGCAGGTCGGTGACCTTTTCATCCTCAAAAAAACGTTTGCCGGGAGCGGAGGCGACTACATAGCGACGCTCCGGCTCGGCATTGATGATCGCGGCAACCTTGCGGAATTGATCGGCATCCGCTAAGGAACTGCCGCCGAATTTTAATACTTTTAACATAATCTCTCTATCCTAATCCTAACTTAAAATTTGATCATATCCTGCATATTATATAAGCCTGCCGGCTTGCCGCAGATAAATTCGGCGGCTGCCATTGCGCCATCGGCAAAAAGGGCGCGGCTATGGGCTTCGTGCTTTAAGGTGATGGTTTCGGTATCGGTGCCGATCAGAACCTCATGGGTGCCCACAATGTTGCCCATCCGAACGGCGTGGATGCCGATCTCCTGCTCGGTACGTTTGCCCTGCCCGCTTCTGCCCATGGCAAAGTTGGCGGCATTGCGTACACACTTGATGGCATTGGCGATCATCAAAGCGGTACCGCTGGGAGCATCCAGCTTACGGTTATGGTGGGTTTCCACAATTTCAATATCGGCGTGGGGATAGACCGCAGCAGCCTTTTTGGCAAGCTCGGCTAAAAGCGCCACACCCACCGACATATTGGCAGAAAAGAAGACGGCGGTATGCTTGGCAGCTTCTTTGATCAATGCCAATTCTTTTTCGGTATGCCCTGTGGTACAAAGAACGACAGGGACTTTATTTTTAGTTGCATAAGCGAGCAGGGGTTTAACAGAGGAATGATGGGAAAAATCGATAATGCAATCCGCACCGGCAGGAACCTGCTCCAAACTTTGGAAATGGGGGAAGCCGCTATCGTTGCCGCCTTGGTCGACACCGGCGTGCAGGGTGGCTCCGCGGACACCTTCTTCGGTCAGCCGACGGACTTCCGATCCCATTCGACCGGCAATGCCGTAAATAATTATTTTCATACGTTCAAACCTTCCTTACGCATCAGATCCAGCATATGAGCCTCTTTCGCTGCATCCATCGGGGTGAGCGGTAGGCGCAGATAATTTTCGCAATAGCCCATTGCTGCCATCGCAGCCTTGGCAGGGATGGGATTGACTTCGCTGAAGAGCGCGTGGATCATCGGCAGATAATGCAACTGCAGCGCATTGGCACCTTTGATATCACCGGCAAAGAAGCGATCGCAAAGCTCCACCGTTTCTTTGGGGAAGACATTGGAAAGAACCGAGATGACGCCGATGCCGCCCAACGCCATAATGGGAACGATCTGGTCATCATTGCCGGAATAAATGTCCATTTTATCGCCGACCATCATGGCGGTATCGGCGATCTGGGAGATATTGCCGCTGGCTTCTTTGATGGCGGCAATGTTGGGATGCTCCGCCAGCACCTTGCAGGTTTCGGGCAGAATATTGGTGCCGGTTCTGGAAGGAACATTATAAAGGATCATCGGCTTATCCACCGCATCGGCAACCGCGGTATAAGAAGCGATCAAGCCCGCTTGGGTCGCTTTGTTATAATAGGGAGTGACCAGCAGCAGCCCATCCGCGCCCGCGCTGCAGGCGAATTTGCTCAATTCAATAGCGTAGGAGGTATCGTTCGAGCCTGTCCCTGCGATGACAGGAACGCGCCCATCGACAGTCTTAATGGTAAAGTCCAGCACCTCGCGATGCTCTTTATCGGTAAGGGTGGAACTTTCGCCGGTGGTACCCGCAGCGATGATGGCATTAACGCCGCTTTCGATCTGCCAATCCAGCAGACGTTTATAATTTTCATAATCCACACCCATTTTGGTCATCGGGGTGATGATCGCGGTTCCGACACCTTTAAAAATCGGTTGATGAGACATTTTGATTTCCTCCTAAAAAAATAAATGACCGTTGCTGAACATACGGCAACGATCCCTTACTAAGCCAAAGGTTTGGCAGGGGTCCCCGCCAAAGTATAGTAAAAGATAGCTCTCCGCCGCAGCGACAACATCGGGAATCTTATTTCCCGCTGCCAGATCGACCCTTTGCCATAGATCGTCTTCGGCACCCATCCCTTTCTTTTTACCGCGCTTTCGGCATAAAGCGTAATAGATAAAAATACTGATGATGCAATGCACCTCTATCAACATCAATATATTACAATATTATAATAAAAAAGTCAATAAAAATTGCGATTTTCGTTTGACCTGATAACTTTTACAAAACCCACCTGCCAAATTTGGTGGTTTTGACCTAAAAACCGCCGCCCTGCAGGGAAGAGCGGCGATTGTTTGGTTTAAAAAGTGTAGTTTTACACCGTTATTTTGGGTATATTTCGAGCACTTTCAGCTTTTTTTGCTCCACTTGGAAGCGGATCTCATACCCACCGAATTCCATTCCGAAGATCCGCGCGGGGTCGTCGGTATAGCCGGGACGAGGGTCCTGTTCCAAAAGCGCCAGCAGGGCTTGACGCTTTCCTGCGGGGATTTTCTCCAATAAATGAGACGGACATTCTACCGTAACCGTGCCTTCGCCTTCCTTAAAGCCGAAGCCGCCCAGCGCATCGAGGTGGGAGTCGGTATAGGGAAGGTAGGGTTTAATATCGTAGATGGGGGTGCCGTCCATCAGATCGGCACCGGAAACGTAAAGGACAGGCCCTTGCGGAGAGGATAATTCGATCCGCTCCAGCTTGACCGAGGAGAGCCCCAAGGGATTGGGGCGATTGGGGGAGCGGGTGGCAAAGACCCCCATTCGTTGATTGCCGCCCAGCCGCGGCGGGCGAACGGTGGGACTCCAACCTTCGCTCTGAAAGGCGGAAAACTGCCAGATCAACCAAAGATGGGAATATCCTTCCAATCCGCGCAGGGCGTCGGCGTTGCGAAATTCGGGCGTGAAGATGATTTTAGAGAGCACCTGCTCCACCAGCCCGCTTTGGCGGGGAATACCGAACTTTGCGGTAAAATCGTTATGAATATATGCGATGGGTTTGATCTGTATAGTATCCATCCTTTACACCTCTTTTCGCTGTTGTTTTAATTGTATATCAATCGATACCACTTGTCAACAATCATAATGAGGGGTTTCTTAAAGAAATTTAAGGTGCATTTTCATAAATACAATGGTATTATATAAAAAGAAAAAGGAGAATTGCTATGGTCAAACGAATTAAACTGAAGGATCGTATTCTTCCCGATTATACCCGCGGCGAAGAGATTTTTAATATGGTATCTCATATCGTTGGCGGCGGGTTTGGTGTGATCGCGTTGGCAACCTGCGTGATCAAAGCGTTTCTCTTTGGAAATGCCTATGACATCGTCGGTGCGTTTATTTATGGATTTTCGATGGTGATTTTATACACCATGTCCAGCTTATACCACGGTTTAAAGCCGCCGATGGCAAAAAAGGTCTTTCAGGTGCTGGACCATTGCACCATCTTTGCATTGATTGCAGGGACCTATACGCCGATTGCCTTATCGGGGATCCGCCCAATGAATACCGCACTGGGTTGGACCGTTTTCGGCATCGTTTGGGGAGTGACTGCGCTGGGCATTACGTTGAATGCGATCGATCTTAAACGGTATAATGTTCTTTCTATGGTGCTTTATATTGCGCTGGGTTGGTGCATTATCCTTACCGGCCCCACCGCCATCAAGGCGCTGGGTGAAATCGGAATGAACTGGATGCTGGCGGGTGGTATTTCTTATACCGTCGGTGCGGTGTTCTACGGAGTTGCAGGGCACGGCAAAAAGCCCCACCGCTATATCCATTCGGTGTTTCACCTCTTTGTGGTTCTCGGAAGTATCCTGCAGTATGTGGGAATCATTTTTTATATTATTTAAAGGAGTATAGATATGAGTGAATTTGTAATTTTAACCGATTCCGGCTGCGATCTTACCGCGAAGCTGGCGGAGGAATTGGAACTGGTGGTTCTGCCCCTTTCGGTCACCGTCAACGGCAAAGAGTATCATAATTATCTCGATGAACGGGAGATCAGCCATAAGGATTTCTATGCGCTGCTGCGCGCCGGCAATACCGGTAAGACCTCTGCCATCAATCTGGATACATTTAAAGAAGCAATGAATGAAATCCTGCAGGAAGGGAAAGATATATTATATCTGGGCTTTTCTTCCGGCTTGAGCGGTACTTATCAAGTAGGTGCGCTGGCCGCCGAAGAAATGGCGGAAAAATACCCCGAGCGTAAGATCTTGCATGCGGATACCCTCTGCGCTTCGCTGGGTCAAGGTCTGCTGGTCTATCATGCGGTGATGCAAAAGCGCGCCGGCAAGACCATCGAGCAGGTGCGGGATTTCGTTCTGGAAAATCGCCTGAAGCTGGCCCATTGGTTCACCGTCGATGATCTGAACCATCTCAAACGCGGCGGGCGTGTTTCCGCCACCACTGCGATGGTCGGCACCCTGCTGAGCATCAAGCCGGTATTGCATGTGGACGATGAAGGTCATTTGATCAATATGGAAAAGGCGCGCGGTCGCAAGGCGTCGATCCAGCGTTTGGCGCAAAAGGTTTTGGAAGATATGCTGGATATGGATCAGCCCATTTTTATCAGCCATGGCGATTGCCAGGAAGAAGCCGAGCAATTAGCGGATCTTCTGCGGGGCAAGCCTCATATTAGTGAGATTACAATCGGCTATGTCGGTCCGGTGATCGGTGCCCATTCCGGTGCCGGTACGTTGGCTATTTTCTATCTTGGTAAAAAAAGATAAAACTTGACAAAGTCAGGCTTGCGGCGTATAATAAGTCTGTAGCTTGATATTGTATAAAAGATTAAAGAGAGTGCACAGAAAAAAGGGGGGGAAGAGTCTGTTCTTTTTGCTGTGCACTTTTTGTTTTTTGTGTGTTATATGTTACGAAAGCGAGAAAGAGATCAATGAAAAACAACATTGTCGCTTGGGAGGTCATCACCAATTTTGTGATCGATGCCTTTAAAGGCTACGGTATTCCCGAAGAAGATGCCAAGATCTGCGCCGATGTTTTGCTGGAATCGGATAAGTGCGGAATCGAATCCCATGGTGTCAACCGTTTCAAGCCGGTTTATTTGGATCGAATTAAGGCGGGGATCCAAAGCCCTGTGACCAATTTTGAGATCATCAAAGAGACCCCCACCACCGCGGTGATCGACGGTCACGACGGAATGGGTCAGGTCATCGGTTATAAGGCAATGCGTATGGCGATCGATAAGGCGAAGGAATATGGGATGGGAATGGTCGTTGTCCGTAATTCCTGCCACTACGGTATCGCCGGTTATTATACTTCAATGGCGGCCAAAGAGGGCTGCGTTGCCCTGACCGGTACCAATGCCCGCCCCACGGTCGCTCCCACCTTGGGTGTAGAAGGAATGTTTGGCACCAACCCCTTGACGTTGGGTGTTCCCTCGGATGAGGAGTTTGATTTTAATTTTGATGCCGCTTCTTCCACTTATCAGAACGGCAAGCTGGAGTATTATGCCCGTATCGGCAAAAATGCGCCCGAGAACGCGTTGATCTGCTCCGACGGCAAAACCTATGAAGGTTCTGCCTCCGATGCGCTCAAGACGATGGCGCGCGGCGAGGCTGCACTCTGCACCTTGGGCGGCCCCGGCGAAGAGCAATGCGGGTATAAGGGCTATGGCTATGCCATGTTTGTCGAGCTGCTTTCTGCGGTTTTGCAGGATGGCAGTTACGGTAAAGCTCTGACCGGTCTGGATGAGAACGGCAATAAGGTTCCCTTCCGCCTCGGTCATTTCTTCATTGCCATTGATACCGATCATTTTATGGGCGAAGAGGTTTGCCGTAAAAAGACCGGCGATATTCTGCGTGCGGTTCGTTCTTCCAAAAAAGTGCCCGGGGAAGAGCGGATCTATACCGCCGGTGAGAAAGAGTATTTGGTGCGGATGGCCCGCAAGGACGGTGTACCCATCAATGAATCGGTGCAGGCAGAGATGGTCGCTGTCCGCGATGAATTGGGGCTGACTCAATATGTATTTCCTTGGGAGGAGTAAGAGATGGATATCAGAAAAGAATCGTTAAAAAAGCATTATGAATGGAACGGCAAGATCGAGGTGGTTACCCGCTGCCCCATCAAAACCCGCGAGGATCTTTCCTTGGCCTATACCCCCGGTGTCGCCGAGGCTTGCCTGGAGATCCAAAAGGACAATGATAAGAGCTATGAACTGACCCGCAGAAACAATATGGTTGCGGTCATTACCGATGGTACCGCAGTTCTGGGGTTGGGCGATATCGGTCCTGAGGCGGGGATGCCGGTGATGGAAGGGAAATGTGCCCTCTTTAAGACGTTTGCCGATGTGGATGCGTTTCCCATCTGTATTCGCAGTAAGGATGTGGACGAATTAGTCCGCACCATCTATTTGATCTCCGGTTCGTTCGGCGGTATCAATTTGGAGGATATCTCCGCACCTCGCTGTTTTGAGGTGGAAAAGAAGCTCAAGGAGATCTGCGATATCCCGGTCTTCCACGATGACCAGCACGGGACGGCCATCGTTGTCGCCGCCGCGTTGATCAATGCCTTGAAGCTGGTCAAAAAGCAGATCGGCGAGGTCAAGGTCGTCATCAACGGTGCCGGTTCTGCCGGTATTGCCATCGGCAAACACTTGATGAATATGGGTGTTAAGCACCTAACGATGGTGGACCGTTTTGGTATCATCTGCAAGGGAATGGAAGGGCTGAACGAAGCCCACGCCGCAATCGCCGAGGTGACCAACCTCACCGAGCAACGCGGCGATCTTGCCGATGCGATGAAGGGGGCGGATGTCTTTATCGGCGTCTCCGTACCCAATGTCGTTACCCCCGCAATGGTGCAAAGTATGGCGGCCAATGCCATTTTGTTCCCGATGGCGAACCCTACGCCCGAAATTATGCCGGATGTGGCCAAGGCAGCAGGGGCGCGCGTGGTCGGCACCGGCCGCAGCGATTTCCCCAACCAGATCAATAATGTTCTGGCATTCCCCGGCATCTTCCGCGGTGCACTCGATTGCCGCGCAACCTGCATCAACGAAGAAATGAAGGTCGCCACCTCCTATGCGTTGGCAGACCTCATTCCCGAAGAGGAAATCACCGAAGAGAACATCATTGTCGGTGCCTTGGATCGGCGGGTCGCGCAGGCGGTGGCCGATGCGGTCATCTGCGCCGCTCATAAAACCGGTGTGGCAAGAAAATAATTTATAGAACAAGCGTGGAAAAAGTTTTCCACGCTTGATTATTTTTATAGGGTTTGATAGAATATTAGGAAAGGAGGAATCGCAAATGAAATTCAAACAGTTTTTGGAAAGTAAGATCGGGCGGATCGTTTATTGGTCGGTCTTGATCTTGATGGCGGCAGTGTTCCTCTTTTCGGGGCTGATGATCGCTCTTTATTATATGGATGGGCATCAAAGCGATGTGCAATATCAAGAACTTTCCCAGATGGTGCAGGTGGATGTGGAACGACCGGATGAAAAGCCGCTGCCCGCTGCCGAAAAATATGCACCGTTATTGGAGCAGAACGAAGATTTTATCGGTTGGATCCATATTGATGGGACGCGGATCGATTACCCGGTCGTTCAAAAGCAGGATGCAAAGAATTACTACCTGCGCCGCGGATTTGATAAAAAATACAGTTATTATGGTGTGCCCTATGCCTTTGAGGATGCCACCGTCCAAGAGGCGGATAATGTTGTGATCTACGGTCACCATATGGATAACGGCTCGATGTTTTCCGATTTGATGAAATATACATCGCCGGTATTCTATCAAGAGCATCCGCGGATCCAATTTGACACCATGGAGGGCTATGGCACCTATGAGATCATCGCCGTTTTAAAAACGGTGGCGGGCGGGGAGAATGAATTTCATTATTATAAATTCTCCAAGGCCGCCTCGGCAGAAGAGTTTGATGCCTACGTCGCCGAATGTAAAGCACGCAACCTATATAATATCAAAACTACCGCTAAATACGGAGATAAGTTAATCACACTCTCTACCTGCGAATATTCAAAGGAGAATGGAAGATTGGCTATTGTAGCCAAACGCATCAATTGATTGTAGGGGCGGGGTTGCCCCGCCCGGATTCTTCATAAATAAAAAAGAACCGACCTTGAAGGTCGGTTCTTTTTTTCTTGATTTAATTTAGCGTTGGACGCGGCCGGAACCGTCGCCACCGGCGAGTTTTTCAATCTCGGCTACACCGACGCGGTTGTAGTCGCCTTCGATGCTGTGCTTCAAAGCGGAAGCAGCAACGGCAAATTCGATGGCTTCCTGGGTGCTCTTGCCGGAAAGCAGAGCATAGATCAAGCCGCCGCCGAAGGAATCGCCGCCGCCGACGCGGTCGACGATACGCAGATGATAGCTCTTGGAGAAGCAATAGTTTTCACCGTCGTAGAGCATACCTGCCCAATCGTTATCGCTGGCAGAGATGGAAGTACGCAGGGTGATGGCAACCTTCTCAAAGCCGAATTTATCCATCAGTTGCTTGGCAACGGATTTATAACCCTCGTGGTTGAGTTTGCCACCGTAGATATCGGTATCCTCGGCTTCGATGCCGAAAACATCCTTGGCATCTTCTTCGTTGGAGATGCAAACGTCTACATATTGGCAAAGATCGGTCATGGCTGCGCGGGCTTCCTCGCGGGTCCAGAGCTTACCGCGATAGTTCAGGTCGCAGGAGATCTTGACGCCCTTTTTCTTTGCGGCGATGCAAGCCTCGCGGCAGATCTCCACAACGTTGGCACCCAGCGCCGGAGTGATGCCGGTGAAATGGAACCAATCGGCGCCTTCAAAGATGGCATCCCAATCGAAATCGGAAGCGGTGGCTTCTTGGATGGCGGAATGAGCGCGGTCATAGATGCAGACCGAACCGCGCTGAGAAGCGCCCTTTTCCAAGAAATAGATACCTACGCGCTCGCCGCCGCGGACGATCTTGGAGGTATCAACGCCGAAATAGCGCAGGGAGTTGACCGCCGCCTGACCGATGGCGTGCTTGGGCAGTTTGGTGACATAAACACTATCCATCCCATAGTTGGCAAGGGAAACAGCCACATTGGCTTCACCGCCGCCGAAGGTGGCTTGCATTTGGTCGTTCTGGAAGAAACGATAGTAGCCGTTGGGGGCAAGGCGAAGCATAATTTCGCCGAAAGTTACGATTCTGCTCATTGCATTAGCCCTCCATCTTTTCAAGTGCTTCTTTCACAAAGAAGCTGCCGCCGATGGCTTCAATCTTATCGAATGCCAAAAATTCGTCGATATTGCTGCGATCTACACCGCCGGTGGGGATGAACTTAATTTGGGGGAAGGGAGCGGCAAGGGCCTTCAAAGCCTTCAGGCCGCCGTAGATGTTGGCGGGGAAGAACTTGACGGTGGTGATGCCCAGCTCAAGGGCAGCCATGATCTCGGTGGGAGTCACGCAGCCGGGATAGTAGGGCACCCCCCGCTCGTTGCATATTTCTGCCACGGCGGGAGAAAG
>JAZSBU010000082.1:0-11696 GCA_045602565.1 Eubacteriales bacterium
AAAAAAGGTGGTATTTGGAATGAAGAACACGAAAAAGGGCTTATCGGGCATTTTGGCGGTATTGATGCTGGTATCAATGCTGGCCTGCTTTGTTCTGCCTGCGACCGCAGAAGAAACCCAAACAAATTATTATGTCGGCTCGGCAAGCGAATGGAACGCGCTGGTTAACGAACTCTATGTCACCGGGGATACCATGGCGGGCAAGACTATCCATGTTCAGAAAGACATTAGCTTTGCAGGTGTTGCTCTCAACGCTATTGTGACCTTTAACGGAACGCTGGATGGGCATGGATATAAGTTTACCAATATCACCGAGACCAACTTCGATAAAAATCCCGGCGGCGCAAGATTGGTTAAAAATTTGAATACCGGCGGCGTTATCCAAAACTTGACCTTAGACGCTTCCTGTAACTTTAATAATGCTACGACGGATTCTGGAGATACCAATCCATCCGGTGCTTTTGCAACGACCGCCAATGGCGGTACCATCCGGAAGTGCGCCTCCTATGCCACCTATACCAACAATGGCTATGCCACCCATGTAGGCGGCTTTGTGGGGAAGGTATCCGGCAAAGGCGTCACCATCGACGGATGTATCTTTGGCGGCACGGTGACCAATGTGGCCGCTTCGGCAAACGCCTTCATCGGAACTGTGGATGGCGGCGCAACCGCAACCGTCAAAAACTCCCTTGTGTGGGGAACAACGGAAACCGGTGAGGACGTAGCTTATTTTGAAAACACATATGCCGTCCTTGCGAGCGATTCGTATGGTGATAATGCAGAGATAACCAAGACCGATCTCAATGAGGCAGTCTGGATCATCAATGATCAAAGAGAACAAAATGAGAATGATGGACTTTATCTCAATGTGGATGAAAACGGAAGCCCTTGTTTCGGCGATGCATATAATCGCACTGTTCGGGTGATGTACGAAGGATTGGATGAAAACCCCGATCCTGAATATTACGCTCCTCGTAAGATCGAAGACGACCACGTATATCAAACCAGCTTTGCACCCGAATCGATCTCGGGGAAAGTCTGGGAAGTCAGCAATGCCGAACGCCGCGGCAGTTATGTCTATATCGGCCACGAAAAAGATGTCATCGTGACGTACCATGATACCACCCTCGTAAGCAGCGTGACGGGTAAGACGTACAGCACCGAATATAAGATCGAGCAAACCAAAGCGCAACTACAGGCGATGGTGGAGGCCTATAAGGCGATGGATCCTGCCTACTTTGACGGTTTCGCCTTTGAGATTTCTAAAAACGCTTGGATCACCAAGGCGGAGAACGCTTTGAACACGAAGGTGAAGTTTGAAGAAACCACACTGGCGACAGAGGGAAGCCCGACGGATGCTGAAAAAACAGCTGAAAAAGAGAGAATTGCGGCGATCGCTGCTCTGGAGACTCTTATGCAAGAGATCATGGAGGAAGAGCAGACGCTGGAGTCGTATGCCATCGCAACGACCGATCCCGAAAAATATCCTTCGGTTAAGGACTACAATATTTATAAGTATATCGACTCTTTCAAAGACTATAAGGTCGATAGTGCCGAAGCTTGGCTGAAAGCGGTCGAACTGAGCAACCATGCAGAAACTGCCGATCCCACCAATTTCTCCGGCATCACCCTGCATTTGACAAAGAATATTGATATGGACTCTGAACCGATGAAACCGCTTTGCTACGGCGGGTTCTTCGACGGCAATTTAGACGGCCACGATTATGCCTTTGAAAATATCAAGATCGAAATCGATAGCCCCTATGGTCCGGTGGGGTTGATCGGCGCTCTTGGCGAGACCGAAGCAAGAAAAGTCCAAAATCTCGGCATCGAGAGCGGCAGCATCAAAGTTACCGGATGGCCGCGGTATAAGAAAGTGCTGAGTTCTGTAGTCGCAACCAACATCGTGGGCGGATTTGTCGGCAAAAACCATGTGGCGAACTCCTTGATCCGCAAGTGTCGGAACAATGCCGACATCAGTGTGGAAAACGGCGAATATATCGCAGGTATTCTCGGCGAAAGCAGAACTTACGCTATTATCGATAGCTGCATCAATGAGGGGCACACCGGCCTCGGTGGTTACGGCATTTTGGGTTATGGGCATAACCGCGCCAAAACCTATAATTCCATGAGCGGCGCGGTCGATAAGACTGCGGTGGGGTATCATGGCGCTATAACGGGCATTGTTGCTGATAAAGCCGGCACCACCGACATCAATGAATACGAGAACTCTATCAAGGAAGAAAACATTAAAACCTCTATGGAAGGTTTTATATCCAACGTCAGCGGCGTCAAATCGATCGTGACTTTTCTCACTGTAAACGGTTCGGACGCTTCTGTTAAAAAAGCACAGCAGAACGTCCCAAAACCGTATAATTTTACGAATAGCGTGATGAGCAGCGCCGCTGCCGGCTGGACGGTCAACACAAATTATGTGGATACGGAATACGGCGACCGCGTCTACTATACCTTGGATCCAACCGGCGATGTACGGTTCGGCGAAGAATCCAACCAGATCTATCGCATCGAATTGGTCTGCGATCAACACACAAAAGACTGCATCGACCATCCCACCCGCTATGCCTACGGTATTGCAGGTCAAAAAATCACACTCGGCTTCGATGTGGAAGCCAACTATTACGCTTGTGAAAACGAAAATGTCACCATCAAAGGAAATGTCCTCACCTTCAGCGAGGGCGCTGAAGTGGCGGAGAACACCTTCACCGTCTATGTCGACTACAATGCCGACCGCGGTAACGTCAACGCCAAGGGAGGCATCGACGTTCTGGACGCATTGGATGCACTGCGAATGGCGGTTGATAAGGCAACGCCTGTTTTGAAAACCGCTGATGTAAACAGCAACCATGAGGTCGATATTCGCGACGCCTATCAGATTATTCGCTATACATTGAATGGGAAGAAGGCAAACATCACCGCCGATTTTGTTGCCGGTACGCCTGCTGAAAAAGAAAGCGACTATCTGAAGGTTGCTTCCTATAATCTTAAAGGTCTTTATTATAACCCTGCAGGCTCCAGCGGCATTGGCACATACTTGGGTCGTCAAGACGAAGTGTTGGCAGAGCTCAAAGCGATCGACGCCGATATTATAGGATTCCAGGAAGTTGTTTATAAAGCCACAAGGTCCGATGGTGAAGATGAACTGCAGTTACTCTATGATGGATTGAATAAAGAATTGGGCGAGAGTGATAGATATAAGGATAAGCATTATGTCCCGACGCGTTATTATGCAGAGGAAACCGCAGATGGCAGTAACTCTGCCGGGGACGGTATTATCAGCAAATATCCTATTATTGATAAGGGGACGATATTTTTCAAAGGAATGTCGTTCCCGGACGATCCGACCAAACATTTGGACCAGTCGAATCGCGCCTTTACTTGGGCTAAGATCGATGTCGATGAAAATGGGGAGTATGTGTCATTTAAAGACGACCCGGAAAGCAAAGATATCATCTTCTATTTCTACCATTTGGCGACTGAATCGGATCCAATGGCCGCTGCGGAGCTGCAGTATATACTTCAATATATGAGGGAACATCATTCCGGCGACCGTGTTGTCGGTGTCGGCGACTTGAACTTGGGCGCTTATCATACAAAAGCGGTGCTCGATAAAGTGAACGACAGCAACAATAGTTACACTGCCCTCAATGGCGGAGATCACTACAACACCTATACCAGAACCAACCCTTATTCCGGTAGTATGGTCGATAACATTATAATTTCCGATAATCTGGAGTACTTCCGTTTTTCGGAAAACCGTCTTTCCGGCGCGCCCGGATTGAATACCCGCGCCCAGCTTTATGAAGAACCCACAAATTGGGAAATTTTGTTAGGAACATCCATAAAAACGTATGGAACTCCGTATGAAGGAAAAGTCTTTACGGAAACGGCTTGGACCGCCAGTGACCATATGCCGATCTGGGCGTATATTAAAAAATAAGACGCTATAATCAAAACAAGCAGAATGCAAATTTGCATTCTGCTTGTTTTTTTAATGCAGGCGGGAGACCCCTTCTCTGCTTTTCATATGGTATAGCAGCGAAAGTTCCGCTCGATCTTCGGGGGTTGTTCGGCGCGTTTCAGTTCCTTTTTGAGTGCCTGCATTTCGCTATGCTGATGGAGTAGAAACGATCCTCCGAAAAATGCGCCGCAAACTCCTAAATACCATAAAATACTCATAAGATCATCTCCTTTTTCGTTGTTTTGATGATCTTATTATAAAACAAATTGTGTCCGATAAAACGGACACAATGAAATCCCCTCAAACCCGCTTGATATCTGGGGTTGAGGGGATTTATCCTATCCATTTATCGCCTTTATACAATCAGCTGGAACGCGTTGTGCAGAACCTCGATATGGACCTTCTGCTGCTCGCCGCCGGATTCGCCGTCTAAGGTCCAGGTCTGGGGGGTCTCAGTGTGGATATCCACTTCCTTTGCGTGGGTAAAAATGACATAGCGGGGGTCGTATTTTCCCCGCACCAGCCCCTGCACGATGCCGTGCAGATCGGTGAGATTTTTGGGGTTGCGGATCAGCATCAGTTCGAATTCGCCGTCGTCCATCCGAACGTCCAGCGAGTTGAGTTTAAAGAGCCCGCCGATGGAGGAGGAGTTGGAAACCGAGCCGAAAACGAATTCGCCCTCATAGGTCTCGCCGTTGGTGGTGATGGTCGCTTTAAAGGGGGAAATATTGCGAATTTCCTTGATCCCTTCCCAAAGATATGCCGAATGACCGAAGATATTTTTCAGCTTTTGCGGGGTGGAATAGGAAACATTGGTGAAGGCACCAAGAGAGGCAATATAGGTGAAATTTCGGCCGTTGAACCGCCCCAGATCGCAGTATCTCGGCCATCCGCCCAGAATAAGGTCCATACATTTTTCTGCCTTATTGGGCAGAGAAAAGGTGCGGGCAAAATCGTTGGTGGTGCCGGCGGGAACATACCCCAGCGGAACCGAAAGATTGGCTTGATGCAACCCGTTTAACACCTCGTTGAGGGTGCCGTCGCCGCCGCAGCAGATGATGAGATCTTTGTTGGCACCGTATTCCTGAATAAAGCGGGTGCCGTCGCCGCTGCAGGTGGTGGTCTGGATGGAGACGCGATAACCTTTTTTGCTTAGGCGGTCCACGATCTCAAACATATCTTTTTTCGATTTTTTCATTCCTGCCTTGGGATTTAAGATCACCAATGCTTTGCGTGAATTCAACGCTGCTGCGCCTCCTTAAATGGTCTATGATACTATATTATAACTATTCGCAAAAAAATTCAATGGAAATTTTAAAAATCTTATGTTAAACTGAAGTTAGTAATGAAAAAGGAGCGATATTATGGTCCATATCGGCAATAGTTGGGATGCCCTGCTGGCAGACCAATTTTCTGCGCCTTATTACCTACAGTTGCGGGAGTTTTTGAAGACGGAATATCGTGCGGGCGCGGTTTTTCCTCCGCCGGAAGATATTTTTAACGCGCTGAAAGCCACCCCCTATGAAAAGGTCAAGGTGGTGCTTTTAGGGCAGGATCCTTACCACGGCGAAGGGCAGGCGCACGGAATGTGTTTTTCGGTTCGTAAAGGGGTGGCATTGCCGCCTTCGCTGAAGAACATTTATAAAGAGTTGGAGCGGGAATTGGGGATCGCGCCCGCCACCCACGGCTGCCTGCAAAAATGGGCGGAAGAAGGGGTACTGCTGCACAATACGGTGCTGACCGTCCGCCAAGGGGCCCCTGCCTCCCATCGGGGCAAGGGTTGGGAACTGCTGACCGATCGGATCATCACCCTGCTGGATCAACGCCCTGAACCGCTGGTCTTTTTGCTTTGGGGCAGCCACGCCCGCGCCAAGAAAGAGCTGATAAAAAACCCCCGCCATCTGATTCTGGAATCGGCGCACCCCAGTCCTCTTTCCGCCCATAGCGGATTTTTCGGCTGTGACCATTTTATCAAAGCAAATAAATTTTTGAAACAACCCATCGATTGGTCGGTGGAATAAACGAAGAACCCCGATTCGCCCGAATCGGGGTTCTGCCTTCGTTTTGCCTATATATTATATATACAACATAGTGTTTAAAAAAAGCAACATAAGGTGCTGTTATAAAAAAGGCGGTCGTGCTATAATTAGGCTATATAATAGCCTTTTTATATATTGGGCTCAAATTTAGTGTTAAGGTGGAAGTGATTATGGTAACAAAGAAAACAAGATGGTTATCTGCTATAGCCGCTGTGATCATGCTGGTTTCCATGCTTGCGGGCATTGTTGTCCCTGTGGGCGCGGAGACTCCCGAAGGCGCGGCGTCCGACTCCGCAATTCTTAATGCGCTGCAAAAGAAGTATGCTGCGTTGGATCCGGAGCATTTTATCGTTGAGGTAGATGGTTATTCCGTCGAAGAGACCCGCGCTAAAATTGCTAAGCAGATCGAGGACTATAATAATGCCTCTGCGAACGATCGTCCGATCATCGAAGACATCGCTGAGTGGATCGATCAGGATTTTGTGGCTGCCAATAAAGGAAATCTCAAATCCGATCTGATCGTTCGTTATTCTCTCAAGGGGTATTACGAAGAGATGGGATATGATCCCGATGCATCGACCTATTACATCTCCGATGTAGAGGACTGGAATGCTGCCGCTGCCGCCGGCTCGATCTTTAATAATAAGACCTTGCTGGTCACCGTCGACATTGATTTTGAGGGGCAGGCAGCGGAACCGCTGACTGTGAATGAAATTCCTTTTATGGGCGTTCTGGACGGTCAGGGCCATTGCTTCAAAAATATGGTCATCAACATCGGTGACACCACCCCTGAGAAATCCTATAAATTCGGCGGTCTGGTCGCTGCATTGACCGGCGGTACCATTAAGAATTTGGGTCTGGACGGCGGCGAGCTTATTTTCAACGGTGAAGATACCGTTACCGACCGTAACGAAGGTGTCGGCTCCTTTGCGGGCTACATCGGCAAGGGAGGTCTGCTGCAAAACTGCTGGAGTACCATGACGGTCACCAATAACACCAAGACAAATTCAGAAGGCGAAACGACTCTTGATGGCAATAAGAACGGCGTTTCCGGTCTGATCGGCTGGGGTGAAGGCGGCGCGATCGATAACTGCTTCTTTGCGGGTACGGTTAATAATGAAGGCGATAAGCGCGCAGCCACCGACCTGGTCGGCTACAACACAAACGCGGTTATGGTCTATAACTCCATCGGCGCCGGTACCCTCAACTGCGATGTGAAACGCAATCCTGCCGCCGTCTGTGTACATTATACGATGTATAGTGACATCGACTATTTCTCTATCTTTAATACTTATGCGGTAGGTAAGAACGCAATACGCCACCGTGCCAATTATGATCCGTATAGCGTTAAGGACGACGACGAAAACGGCAATACGATCTATAAAAACTACGTTGAGACCCCTGAAACCGACATCACTTTCACTAAAGATATTGTCCATAAATTCACTCCCGAAGAGACCAATGCCGCCTATATGTTAGATTCCTTGGAAGAGGCAGTCTGGGCGGTCAATCGCCGTTTTGATACCACCCATCAATCCGCCGATCGCGATTATATCATCTCTGTCGACGATAACGGCAAGCTCTATATGGCAAAAAAAGAGGACGTGAAGCTTCACCACAAGGTCACCATCGAGGGCAGTGCCTCCGGGGTGTACTATTTCAAAGAAGGCGCCAAGATCCATCTGCTCAAGGAT
Source organism: Eubacteriales bacterium (assembly GCA_045602565.1). Lineage (GTDB taxonomy): Bacteria > Bacillota > Clostridia > Oscillospirales > QAKW01 > QAKW01. The sequence goes on from JAZSBU010000082.1 coordinate 7,713, forward strand.
CTGAATCTGCTGGTTTCCGATTCTATCACCATCGATAAGAAAGAATTTGCCTCTGCGCTGAACGGCTATGAACTGACCGTTCCCGCCGGGGATATTGTTATCAACATCGTATATTCTGAAGAAAGCGAACTGGCGATCAATGTCACTGCGTTGACGAAGAAAGTTCTGAAATATGAAAATCTGAATTTCGGGCTTTTTAATTGCGCTGCAACGCTGGAAGCGTGGGTTCCTTCCGCTCAGGCTGAACTGGCAAAGACCGAAAAAGATCTTGATATGATCAAAACATTGCTGGAGATGGAGAAAGAATTCGGCGCCGAAATGGCTTTGCGCCCCGGTGTCTATCCCGGCGTTACGGAGTATGAAACCCATCTGGAAATCAATACCGGTAAAGAATGGGCGATCGGCTCTGTGCAAGATTGGTTGGCAATGATCGAACTTTCCAAGACCAAGACCTTTGAAGGCGAGACCTTCCACGTTCTCAAGGATATCGATTTCGGCGGTCAGCGGATGGATCCGTTGAGCTTTGATGGTGCTGAACCCGAGAAATCTCCCTTCCAAGGCACCATCGATGGCCATGGAAATGCATTCAAAAACATCAAAATTGTTGTTGCCGATAGCGGCGATGCAACCATCGTTTCTGTCGGTGCCAATGTGGGTATGATCGGTACTTTGGGCGAAGGTGCAGTGATTCGCAACTTTGGTGTGGAAAGCGGTACGATCACTTCCGAAACAAAAAATATGCAGCTGGGCACCTTTGGTCATCCCCAAGAGGGTGCAAACGTATTGTTTGAAAAGGTCTGGTCCGGCGTTGATATTTCTGCCACAGGCACCTCGGTTGAGGTTTCCGGTATTCTGGCGAACCCCACCAAATCCTATGCTGTGGTCAACGGTGCATATTTCTATGGCACCTTGAAGGGTACAGGCAATGAGGAAAGAACAAACTTTGCCATCGCCGGTGATAATATCAGAACAAATGCGATCTATAACACCATCGGCGCCCCGACCAATCCGAGCGATGTAGACGCTTCCATGAGATGGACACAAACGGATATCAAGGGCCTTGCAAATAACTATGCGGTCGGTTATAACACTGTATATATGTATGACAGCGGCAAAGAAATGCCCGGCATCGATAATACCGATGTTGCTGCCGCGTCGGTCGTAGAAGCTGCTTATAAGATCAATCAAAACAGCGTTGGCCTGAAGGACGCAAAGGGCGAGTCTTTGAAACCGATCTACTTCACTGTGAAGGACGGCAAAGTCGTCTTTGGTGCCGATGATGGCTCCGATCAGATCCGCAAGATCACCTTTGAAAACAAGGGCGTTTATATCAGCGAGATGTATGCTGCCGCAGGAACCACCGTTTCGTTGGACTGCAAGAATGCGCTTACTATCGATTCCATCAGCGTCGGCAATAAGAGCGCCCTCAATAAAGAGGCCGGCACACTGGCGCTGGGCAACGAAGATGTCACCATCGAGGTTACTGTCGACGCTTCGGTGGCCCTCGAAGCGCGGATCGCTGCTGTACAACTGTTGCTGAAAAAATATGAAGTTCTGAGTCCTGATAAGTTTGCTGAGGGTGAGAAGATCACTGCTTGGGTAGAGGCCGCTCAAAAGGCGATTGAGGAGAACGATTCGGACGCTCTCGATGAACTGATCAAGCAAGAAAAAGTGATGGTTAAGGGGCTCGTTTTGAGCGAGGACTTCTGGCCCGCTTTCACCCAATATGAAAACTATAAAGAGTTCAATAGAGCGAATAACTGGCTGATCGACTCTAAGGCAGACTGGGATGCTATGAACCAATATGCCTTGGCGGCAACGACTCCGAATGAATATTTTAAAGGCTTTACCTTCCATTTGCAGAAAGATGTCGATTTTGCAAATGTGGAAATGAAGCCTTTGGGGCCCAAATTCGGCAAGGTCTTCAGCGGTACCATCGATGGGCATGGATATGGCTTTTCGAATATAAAAATTAATGTTCCGAAAGCGGATGTCCAGGTCAATGATGCCGGAACCGGTTATTTTGAAGGCAAAGATATGGATGGCTCGATCGGCTTGTTTGCATACCTTGGAAACTGCGTTATTCGCGATTTTGGTATCAATAACGGTACGGTAGATACGGGTACTGCTTCCGGCGAGGGTAGTGTATCGACCTTTGGTTCTGTCCCTGAAAATACCATCGAAACAGCCCCCACCTTCACCCGCGTCTGGTCCGGTGCAACCCTTAAAGGAGTGGAAAATGCGCATGTGAGTGCTTTGGTCGGCTTTTTGAGTGCTAAAAGCAGCGCAGTAAAAGTAAACGGCTTTATTTTCACCGGAATGATGAAAAAAGCCAGCAAGCATTCTTCCGAACAAAGAAATACCGCCTATGGCGTATTGGGTAATTCCGGCGGTGCTTCCGTCGATATGGGTGAATTTTATAATATTATCACAAATCCGACCATTGATAAAAACTCAAACATTTCTAAATCTTTCATTTTTGGTTTTTCCACCGAGGATGCTTTTAAAACAGCAATGGAGACCAATAAAGTAAAAAATGTATACGGATTGGGTGGTATTGAATACACCTATCGTCAAGGAGCATCCGGTGCGAATGTCGGCGAAACAACATTTGGCAAAGTCGACTATAGTCTGATTAAAAAGGATATCTCTATGGAGGAATTGGCTTGGAATGCAAACCAAAACTCCCATAATCCCACCGGCAAGGTGGAAGATGCCGTCTACTTCACCTTAAAGGAGGGCAAGGTTGCCTTTGGTAAGACCGATGGCACCGATCAGATCTGCAGAGTGGTGTTGAAGAATGGCAAGAAGATCGTCAAAACCATCTATGCAAAACTCGGTTCCGAGGTTGATTTGGGTACCCTTGAGGCACAACTTTATCAACTGCCCGAAGGCGTTAAGAGCGAACTCAATGGCACGATGCTGAAGGTTCTCGATAAAGATGTGGTCGTTAATGTTGTAGCCTGCAGTCATGAAGGCGCGGACTATAGTCCTGTCAGCGGTACTGCGACCCATATCATCCAATGCAACGCTTGCGGCGGGATCTCAATAGGCAATTGTGAATTCGGTTCTTGGACCGCCAACGATGATTTGGTGATCGACGGTGATAGAGCTACAGGTACCCATAGTGCTTCTTGCACTAAGTGCGGTAACGAGCGAAAAGAAGATTGCGAAGGAACCTTGGTTCTCGATAAAAACGATTGCACCAACAGTTACTTTGCCTTTGATTGCTGTACGCGAGAAAATATCAATGCCGGCAAGCAACATATCTATAAAAACGAGAACTGGACCACGCAGGGCGCACCCAGCGGCAAAGAGATCAATCAGTGTGTAAACTGCAAAGTGACGAAGGAACGGGAATGGGGCCAGGTAAGTGTTTCTGCTGAAAATAAGGTTGTGCCGGGTAAGTCGGTTGATGTGACCATCACCTTGCCCGCGTTGCAGAGCGGAACGATCAAGATTGCTCCTACAAGCGATACCACGGCTGTTTCTGTGTACAGTTCTAAGTACCAAATTACCAAGGTAGAGGATGGAGATCTCATTAACGGTACCCTCGAGAATGGAATCTATACTGCCACTCTGTTGAATGTGCAGGTGCCGGAAGGAACTACCATCACGGTCACTGTTGAGACTGATAAAGCCGAATTTGTAGAGGGCCTGCTGAAGGTCGAGATCACCGACGCAGAGAATGCGGAAGGCAGTATCTCCGATACAGATGCTACGGCAATAATTACCTATGACGGCAAGAAAGGCGATGCTGATTTGAACGAAGCAGTAAACCTTATAGATACCCTGGCGGTTCTGCAACATTGTGTAGATTCAAAGAATAAGGTCCATATCGCCAATGCGGATGTGTATACAAAGGATGGAATCCCCGGTTTCATTAATGCACAGGATGCTTTAGAGATCATTCGTATATGGGCATTGACATTGGAGCGGAAGGCTTGATCTAATCTTAATTTAATAAAACCCGCGAAGGTGATC
>JAZSBU010000083.1:0-3480 GCA_045602565.1 Eubacteriales bacterium
GCTTGACTTTCCGGCAATGCTTTAGTATAATATAACACGTCGCCGGAAGACCGGCGGAAATGCGGGTGTAGCTCATCTGGTAGAGCGCAACCTTGCCAAGGTTGAGGTAGCGAGTTCGAGCCTCGTCACCCGCTCCAAAAAAACAGCACTTCTTCAGAAGTGCTGTTTTTTTATCCAAGCCATCGGCTTGGTATGTAATCACCGTAGGTGTATGTTGTTTTGAACATAATTAAAAGCAACCATTGGAAATCCAATGGTTGCTTTTTCCTTATTTCTCCATCATCTCCAAAAGTTGCTTCTTGGAGCGGGCGCCGACCGCCTGGGCGGTGACTTTACCATCTTTAATAACAAAGAGGGTGGGGATGCTCATTACTTGGAATTGAGCGGCGAGCTCTTGATTTTCATCCACATCCACCTTGCATACCTTGATCTCAGGATGCTCCTCGGCGATCTGGTCCAGCACCGGTGCCAGCAGTTTGCAAGGGCCGCACCAGGTGGCAAAGAAATCCAGCAAAACAGGTTTTTCGCTTTGCAGAACTTCCATTTCAAAGGTTTCTTTATTGATTTTCAATGCTGCCATAATTGGTCTCCTCCGTTTTAATGATATTTATAACCTCCGCAAGGGCGCGGATATTATAATCAATATGATATTCTTTGGGCAGGGGAATATTCTCGGGGTTATAAAAAACTGTTCGGATCCCTGCATTCATCCCGCCGCGGATATCGCCGGTCAGCGAATCGCCGACGATGATGCATTCTTCTCTCTTAAAGGGAATAGCGGCAAATACCGCGTCAAAAAAGCGTTTATTCGGCTTTTCAAACCCAACCCGCTCGGAGATAAAGACACCGTCCAAAAGCCGATCCAAGCCGCTTTTTTCAAGCTTACGATCCTGCGCCAGCGCCGTTCCGTTGGTGACCGCGTATTGCTTTACGCACTCCTTGAGTGCCTTGACCGTTTCTTCGCCGCCGTCGCAGAAAAAGGCGTGATCACCCAAATGGAATTGATAGGCGTCATTAAATTGGGGAACACATTCGGTGGGGAGCCCTTCCGCTTGGAAAAACTCCAAAAAACGCCCTTCCAACACCTCGGGCTTGGAACATTCGTTTCGTTCCAAACGTTGCCACCATTTGCGGTTGATTTGGGAATAACGTGCCAACATTTCGTCGGTACATTCTCCCAAATTGAATTTTTCAAAGCAGGTGCGTATACCGTGTTTTTCTGCTTTCAAAAAATCCAGCAATGTTCCGTCGATATCCCATAAAACAGCTTTAATCATATAAATACCTCAAGAAAAAAGCGGGGAAGCAATGTTTGTTTCCCCGCTTTTTAATTATTCTTCGTTTGCTTTCTGCGCATTTTCCATATCGATCAGCGCATCCTTGCGGGAAAGGTTATAGCGGCCCTTGGAGTCAACCTCCATGAACTTGACCCAGATCTCATCGCCTTCGCTCAGCAGATCTTCCACCTTCTCCACGCGCTTTTTATCCAGCTTGGAGATATGAACCAAGCCTTCCTTGCCGGGCGCGAACTCGACAAATGCACCGAATTCCATGATCTTAACGACCTTGGCGCGATAAATAGCACCGACTTCGGGCTCAAATACGATTCCCTTGATGATTTCCAGAGCCTGATTGGAAGAGGCAGGATTGGAAGCAGAGATGAATACAGAGCCGTCGTCCTCAATATCGATCTTGGCGCCGGTATCGGCAACGATCTTTTGAATGACCTTACCGCCGGTACCGATGACCTCGCGGATCTTATCGGGATGGATCTTCAAGGTGATGACCTTGGGTGCCCATTCCTTAACATCGGCGCGGGGAGCAGCGATCGCGGGAGCGATTACATTGTCTAAAATATGATAGCGGGCATCGCGGGTCTTTTGCAGAGCCTCTTTGATGATGGCTTCGGTCAGACCGTCGACCTTGATGTCCATCTGAATGGCGGTGATACCTTTTTTGGTACCGGCCACCTTAAAGTCCATATCGCCGAAGAAATCTTCAATACCCTGGATATCGACCATGGTAACGAAGGTATCGTCGGGGCGGGTGATCAAACCGCAGGAAATACCGGCAACAGGAGCCTTGATGGGCACGCCGGCATCCATCAGCGCCAGAGTAGAGCCGCAGATGGCACCCTGAGAGGTGGAACCGTTGGAGGTCAGAACATCCGAAACCAAGCGAATGGTATAGGGGAATTCTTCCACCGAGGGGATGACAGGCTCTAAAGCGCGCTCTGCCAAAGCACCGTGGCCGATCTCGCGGCGGCCGGGGCTGCGGGAGGGCTTTGCTTCGCCGACGGTGAAGCCGGGCATATTGTAGTGATGGATATAACGCTTGGATTCCACGTTATCCAGACCGTCTAAAATCTGCTCTTCGCTGACCATACCTAAAGTACATACAGTCATCACCTGGGTCTTGCCGCGGGCGAAAAGACCGCAACCGTGCACCTTAGGCAGCAGATCGACTTCGCCCCAGAGCGGGCGCATATCATTGAGACCGCGATCGTCCACACGCTTGCCCTCTTCGGAGATCCAGTTGCGAACGATATATTTCTGCAGTTTATAAAGGCAATCGCCCAGCAGGTAAGCATCATCGCCCAATTCTTCGGCGAAACGCTCTTCCACCTTCTTGGTGACTTCCTTAATGTTGTTGTCGCGGGTTTCTTTATCAGAAGTGTGCAACGCTTCCTTCATCATCTCTTCGGCAAAATCCTTGACAGTTTCGAAAAGATCATGGGGAACATCATAGGAATCAAAACCAAACTTCTCTTTGCCGATCTCAGCAACGATGCCGTTGATGAACTCGATCAGCTTTACGTTGGCTGCATGGCCTGCCATAATGGCTTCCAGCATCTTATCTTCGGGCACCTCGTTGGCACCGGCCTCGATCATGGTGACCTTCTTAGCAGAAGAAGCAACGGTAACCGCCATATCGGAATGAGCGCGTTGCTCTTCGGTGGGGTTCATGACGATCTCGCCGTCCACCAGACCGACAGAAACACCGCTGATGGGGCCTGCGAAAGGAATGTCGGAGATGGAAAGGGCGATGGATGCACCGATCATACCGACGATCTCGGGAATGCAATCTTGGTCTACTGCCATAATGGTCAGGTTGACGTTGACATCATTACGCATATCCTTGGGGAAGAGGGGGCGGATGGAGCGGTCGATGACGCGGCTGCTCAAGATCGCCTTCTCAGAGGGGCGACCCTCTCTCTTCAAAAATCCGCCGGGGATCTTGCCTGCGGCATACATTCTTTCCTCAAAATCAACCGAAAGGGGGAAGAAATCGATGCCGTCGCGGGGCTTGGCGGAAGCGGTAGCGGTAGCCAGAACAACGGTATCACCGTAGCGCACCAGTGCGCTGCCGTTGGCCAGCTGAGCAAATTTACCGGTCTGAACGGTTAAGGTTCTGCCGGCAAACTCGGTAGTAAAAATCTTGTGGTTTTCGTACATAGTTTTTTCTCCTTCTTTTAAATTT
>JAZSBU010000084.1:0-4344 GCA_045602565.1 Eubacteriales bacterium
AAGGAGATGGACCCCGATTCCTATCAATACGAGGTGGCAAAGAAATACTCCACCTCCATCGATAAGCAGTTTTTTGCCAGCCATACCCTCTTAAGCCCCGCCTTTACCGAAAATAAGGTCTGCAATTTCACCCAAATTACCCCCGATGCCTTTTCGGTGGAGGTTAGCTTTATCAAGCATATGCGCCTCAATAACGGCGGCAAGGTGGTTAAAGACGCCATGAACGATTGCTTCTATTTTGTTCGCAATGCCGATGGCTGGCGGTTGGCAGCCTTGAAGGAGGTGGCTTGAGATGGCGAAAAAGATCGGTCAAATTCTTTTAAAGATCGGCGCCTTTTTGGGCACCTTTTTGGTGGCGGCGGTGCTGACGATTGCCATCTCTTTGGCGATGATTTGCTCCGATGCCTTTCCGTCGGCGCAGCAGATGTTTGTCACCACCATTTTGGAGGCCGGTCAGCTGAAATTTTTGGCGTCCATCTTTTTGAGCGCCGAGGAGATTCAGCAGATCGTCGATAAAAACTCGATGCAGCAGCTCAATTCCGAAGTGGATAGCGGCCTGATTCAGATCGGCGGGGAAGAGGATGACGAAGAACCTATCGTCATTGAAGAGGTGCAGGGCGGTACCTTCACCGGAACGATGATGATCGTTAAAGACCCCTCCCGCGTTTCCCTTGCCACCATCTATCCCTGGCGGGAAACCGGCGTCACCTTGGATCAGCTGGTGAAATCTGCCGATGCTGTCGGTGGTATCAACGGCGGGCTGTATGATTCCACCAATAATTCCGGCGGTCGCCCCTATGGCGTGGTGGTCTGCAACGGCGAGATTCAGCAGAATAAGCCGCGGGAATATACCGGCTTGGTGCTGATCGGATTCACCGAAAGCAACCTTTTGCAGATCATCGATATTTCGGATATGACCGCTTCGGAAGTGGAAACGTTGGTCAAGGAACAAAAGATCCGCGACGCGGTCTGCTTCCAGGAAGAGGCCAGCGACAGCAATAACCATTTTGTTCAGCTGATTATCAATAACGAACCGCGGGAAATGAATGGCATGGGCAGCGGGCTCAACCCCCGCACCGCCATCGGCCAGCGCGCGGACGGCGCGGTGCTGATGTTCGTCACCGATGGGCGCGGCAAATCGGGGCATCTGGGTGCCTCCAGCGGCGATCTCATCGCGGTGATGCAGGAATACGGCGCGGTCAACGCCGCCAATCTGGACGGCGGTAGCTCCTCTTGTATGTATTACGACGGCGAATATCTCAAGAGCAGCGTCACCTTCTATTATGAAAACTCCTCTTGGAAACTCCCCGCAGGATTTGTTGTGAAATAAAGATTAAAAAAACGACCACCATTGCCAAGCGTCCTTAAAGACGCTTGGCAGCGATATAAATTCCTTCGGAATTTTCGATATGCACTATAAATAGTGCTCGATATGTTTTCGCATTGTGCAAAAACGCGATATGCAGTTTTGCATTCCTTGCCGTAGGCAAGATATGTAAAACTGCGCGAAGGAATGAATAGCATATCGAAATTTTGCTTGCAAAATTATATCGAATTTGCCTTGGCAAATATATCGAGATTTTTACATATCTCGCCAAAGGCGAGGTATGTAAAAAGCATATCGCATGAAATACAAAAAGTCTCTCAATCGAGCCCATCAAGCTGAATTGAGAGATTTTCTTTTTCGTTTATTGCCCTTTAGAGTACGATGCAATCGGTCGTTTTTTACTGCGGCATACAATTCATTTGTATGTTTTTACCACAAATCATTTGTGTTTTCCCTGCCAAATCATTTGTTATCCCAAATCATTTGTGTTTTCCCTGCCAAATCATTTGTTATCCCAAATCATTTGGGGTATGGCATATAAATCATTTGTATGTATTTGCCACAATTCATTTGTGTTTTTCCTTGCCAAATTATTGGTCACCCCAAATCATTTGGGGGGTATGGCATATAAATCATTTGTATGTATTTGCCACAATTCATTTGTGTTTTTCCTTGCCAAATTATTGGTCACCCCAAATCATTTGGGGTATGGCATACAAATCATTTGTATGTTTTTGCCACAAATCAATTGAGTTTTCCTACCAAATCATTTGTTACCCCAAATCATTTGGGGTATGGTATACAATTTGTTTGTATATTTTTGAACAAATGAATTGTTCAACGCGATCTCCGTACCAAATGAATTGGTACGGATTGCACAAATGAATTGTGCATAAGGGACTTGGTCGATGGTTTGTAGGGGACGATGTCCACATCGTCCCGCATCGGGTTAACGGAATATATCGGGCGGATGAGGGCATCCGCCCCTACGGTATAATTTATAGGTTGATCTCCAAAATGAATTGGTACCAAATGATTTGTATGCACAAATGAATTGTGTGGTCCGTTCGCAACATCGAAAAATCATCGTAAGGCGTCGTTTGTTCGATATTTTTTGGTTGCGGAATCTGCAAATCTACCCCTTTTATCTGTCCGGAAGCGGTCGTGATCGCAACCACAGGCGGCGGTCGCGGTTGCGGCCAAAGAAAAAGGAAAATTTCGCCGATCGGCGAATAAAATTTTGTTGACGGACCTTGATGGGTTGTAGTACAATAAACATAGAATTTAGATCGTATGGGAGGGTGCCATGGAGCTGTTTCGGACCGCCAATGCGGGCATTCTTTTAACGATGGACGGAAGCTCCATTTTGTTGGACGGTGTTTGCCCGCCCTATGCCAATTATTTGGGTACTCCGGATGAACTGCGGGAGCAGTTGCTCCAAAATCCGCCCGATGCATTCGCGGTTACCCATCGGCACCCCGATCATTGCGATGAGGATTTTGCCGACACGTTTTATAAAAATACCCACCGCCCCATCCTTTGGGCGGAGGATCCTCAACCGATGCAAATTGGGAATTTAGAGATAATTCCCGTCCCCACCCGCCATAGCGGCAAAGCAGAGATCGCCCATGTCAGCTATGTGATCAAGGGGAGTCAATGCGTATGGTTCACCGGCGATGCGTCGCCCTTGGCACGGTTCCCCAAGGAACTACCCAAGCCGGATGTGGTGGTCATCACCTTTGCCTATGCCTGCAGACCCAATGTTTGGAAACGGACTAAGGCATGGGGCGCGAAAAAATATATCCTGCTGCACCTACCCGATCGGGCAGAAGATCCCCATCGGCTTTGGAAAGCTGTGGAGGAGACAGCGGCAGGAGATCCCGATTTGTATATTCCCTCCATCGGAGAGAACATAGTAATATAGGATGATATAGGAGGTTACATAGTTATGCTTCATCCCAGAATTTTAGTTGCCGCCACCGCCGAAGAGGCGGGCGCGCTCGCAGCCAACGAATTTGAGGCGCTCATCGCCAAGAAACCCGCCGCCCTGCTCGGTCTGGCGACCGGTTCCACCCCGCTTCCCCTTTATCGTGAGCTAATCGCCCGCGAAAAGGCAGGCAAGATCGATTTTTCCAGAGTTCGTTCCGCCAATCTGGACGAATATAAGGGTTTGGCTCCCGACCATGAGCAGAGCTACCGCAAGTTTATGCAGGATAATCTCTTCGATCATATCTCCATCAAGCCCGAAAACACCATCGTTCCCTCGGGTCTGGAGGAAGATATCGAAAAAATGTGTAAAGAATATGAAGAGCAGATCGAAGCTTGGGGCGGTGTCGATTGCCAGCTGCTGGGCCTCGGTCACGACGGCCATATCGGCTTCAACGAGCCCGAAGATCATTTCCCCGCGATGACCCACGAAGTCAAGCTGACCGAAATGACCATCGAAGCCAATAAGCGGTTCTTTGCCTCCATCGACGATGTTCCCCGCGCGGCCATCACCATGGGCATCGGCACCATTATGGCTGCCAAAAAGATCGTGATCATCGTTACCGGTGCCGATAAGAAAGAGATCTTGAAAAAGACCTTCTGGGGTCCTGTCGATCCGCAGGTTCCTGCGTCCATCCTGCAGTTCCACCCCGATGTGACACTCATCTGCGACAAAGCCGCCTACCCTTTTGACTAAAACCGCTGAAATGAGCGAAGACCGACAAGAATAAGGAAAGAACCTGCCGAAAGGCAGGTTCTTCTTTTATGTCTTCGCTTCGGAGCGACCGCTCGACGTATCGGAAATACGCCTTCGGGATCGCTCCGAACCGATCTTCATCTCATTTGAGCGGTTTTATAAGATCGATGTACGCCTTCGGTAAGAGAAAACGAAAATCTCATCCAATTTGAACGATTTATAGAGAACGATTAAAACCTTTTGGACCACTTATCGTAATAAGTGAAGCGGTTTTGAGATACAGATTTTTCGTTCGGGTGCAACGACAAAAATCCCGTAATGCTGACGCATTACG
>JAZSBU010000085.1:0-3653 GCA_045602565.1 Eubacteriales bacterium
ATGGGGGCGATACCAAAATGAACCACCCCGGCACCGCCAAGGGCAACTGGGGCTATCGCCTGACCGAAGAGGCGTTTGCCCAACTCCAACCGCAGGAATATTATCAACTTTCCGCCCTCTATAATCGCATATAACTAAAAAGAACCCAACCGAACGGTTGGGTTCTTTTTGTTTTTAATAAAAACCATTATAAATCATTTTGCCGATGCAAAGCAGCGCAAAAATCCAAAGCCACGGACTCATGAGCGGATCGCCGTAGGCAAGGGAGCGGGTGCTCTTTTTGAGTTTTTTGCCCTTGCCCAATAGCCGATCCACCGTCGTTTCCAGCAATTTCAGGGTGATGATCAGAATCAAGAAACACGCAACGATCGCGATGATGATAAAGAGGCGGTCTTGCAATATGTAACGAATAAAATCATTATATTTTGCCAGCATCACCGCAATACCGTTATTGATGGCATGCGCGACGATGGCGGGCCAGATACTGCCAAACAACAGCGTCAGCACCCCATAACACACCCCCGCCACAAACAATGCGGGGATCTGCACCGGATTGGTATGGAACAGCGCAAAAAGCAACGCGGTCAGCAAGACCCCGATGGTGACGCCGTATTTTTCATATTCGCTCTGCACCAAGCCCCGCAGCAGCAATTCTTCAAAAAAGGCGGGGAGCAACACCCCGATAAACAGCAAGGTGGCGGGATTGGTGCTGGAAAGATCGACGATGGTGGCATTTCCGTAGTTGAGATGCAGTACCCCGCGGGCAAAGGCGGAGCAGCCCAAATTGATCAAGCTGCAAAGCAGGCAGATCGAAAGCCCAAACATTACGATAAACAGCCAATGCCGCGGATGGACCCATTTCATTCGCAATGCCGCCCGCGCCTTATAGCGGTGGGTACGCTTATAGATCCAGATAGGGATCAGATAGACCACCACATAGATCAGCGCCGTCAGCGGCGGATCAAAGGCGGGCAGCCATTGCCGGCAAAAACTCAGCCCCAAAAGCAGGCAGAGTACGACCAGCAGCAGCAACGATATTTCTTTGGAGATGTCGCGGCGGGAACTCATTCGTATACGATCCCTTTCCGCAGTTCTTCCGCTTTTTCGGCAGAAACAGCCGCTTCTACCAACGCCAACGCAAAATCGATGGCGGTGCCTGCCCCGCGGGAGGTGATGAAGTTTTCACACTCCACCACTTTTTTATGGGAAATTTCGCAATCCATATCCTCTTCCATCGAGGGATAGCAGGTAGCGACCTTATCTTGCAGAAGACCCAAACCGTTCAGCACCGAGGGGGCGCCGCAGATGGCGGCGATGGTCTTGCCCGCCTCGTTGGTACGGATCAAAAGTTCCCGCACCGCTTGGCTTTGATCTAAATTCACATAGCCGGGATAGCCGCCGGGCAAAATCAGCATGGAAAGATCTTCTTCATCGATCTCCCCGATGGTACTGTCGGCGCAGACGGGGACACCGTGCGCCCCCATCACCATCTTTTGGTCAGTGATGGATACGGTTTCCACCTCGGCTCCGGCGCGGCGCAGCAGATCCACCGGTGCCAACGCTTCGATCTCTTCGAATCCTTTGGCTAATAACAAATAAATTTTATTCATTGATATACTCCGCTTCGTATTTTTTTAAAAGTTCTATGGGGCGATAGCTCATCTTAGCTTTTTTCAAGCCCTCATCCCCCGCATCGTCTTCCCGATTGATCCAGAGGATCTCCTCCGGCAATGCCCGCACCATCTCCCGATTGATCATCGGGTAGGCACCACGGATCGCCGCATCGGCTTTTTCCGCGTGGACGCAAAAGCCCTGCTTGCCCAGCCGCTCACCATAGGAAAAGGCGCAGATCTTGCCCTCGGCATATAAAGCCAGACCGAAAAAGCCCAATTCTTCAAAATGCTTCAAGCCCCGCCGCACCGCGCAGCCCTCCCAGGCCAGCGAATCTTCGGCGGCGCAGTTATTTTCCCTGCACCACCAATCGTTGAAAGCACTCACTTCCCGCAGATTTTCGGCGGTGATGGGGCGCACCTCCCATTGGTGCGCCTGCTCAAAGGCGTTGATATGGTTGCGTTTGGCGGCGAGCTTTTTCCCGCTCAAGGTCGCCAACGCTTGACGTTCATAGATATAATCGAAATTGCGGGATTCTTTAAACTTAAATTGATGGGGAAAGGTCTCCTCCATCCATTGCTTATACCGCTCATCCGCCCCCAAAAAGCGGGTGATCCCCTGCTTTAACATCTGCTCGATCAATGCTTTGCGATCGGGGCCGATGGGTACGGTATGCCGCTTGCCCCAGCGGGCAATATAATTCTCCCCCCAAAGTGCCAGCCCGACATCCATCGATGCCGCCCAGCAAAAAAGGTTGCCGAATGCCTGATCGCAGATGCGTACATCCTCCGCCCGGGCGATGGAAACCACCGCAGTCTTTTGGGAAAGTTCGGGGGTATTAAAGGTTAAGGTCTCCATAAATTTCCTTTACTTGCTCAAAGATAATTTCAAAATTTTCTTGCTTACTGCGGGGTATGCCCGCCTCGTCATACATCGGGGTCATCCGCCAGCCCAACTGCTCTCCCACATAAAGGGCACAGTCGCGGCTCTTTTGCAGATAGGAAACATCCAGCTCGTGGATGTCCTTTTTAGAAAGGTCGCCGCGATACCGCCGCTCAATCAACGCCTGGGAGATCTCCGGCTTCATATCCAGATAGATCACCGCATCGGGGCGGGGCAGTTCCAATTTGCCGTATTCAAAATCCGAAAGCCAGGCGATAAACCCATCCCATTCGTCCTTGGGCAGTTTGCTCATCTGATGGACGATATTGGAGGTGGTATACCGATCGGCGACCAAGATCACGCCGTCGTCGTATAATTTCTGATACTTTGTCCGAAACCCTGCGAAGCGGTCGGCGGCAAAAAAGACTGACGCCGCATAGGCATTGACATCATCGGCATGGGTCCCGAACTCCCCATGAAGATACATCTGCAGCAACGCGCTGGAGGGGGATTCATAATCGGGAAAGGAAATGCGCTCAGCAGGGATGCCCAGCTCATTGAGTTTGGCGGCAACCAGCTTGGAATGAGTCCCCTTGCCGCTGCCGTCCAATCCGTCGATAACCAATAATCTACCCATTGTTATTCACCTAAAAACTTCTCTTTCATTTCTTTCATTTTGCCGCAGGTCATCTTCCCCTCGGGGCATTTGCCCGCAAGGCAGGGCGGCCCTGCATAGCGGAACAGGGTGGGGCAAACCTCCCGCACCAAAAGGAGCATTTGGGTCGCCAACTCGCGGATCTCCCATTGGGCGCGGTTGCAGCAGCGCAGGTTGAAGAAATTCATCAGGCTGCGGGCATTCATCGTCACCATCATCTTGGTGGTGCAACCGTTGGGCAGAACAAAGCGGGCATCCTCGATCGCCTTCTTTTTATCGGCGGTGCTCCCCTCGGTGCCTTCCATCAACAGTTCGGTCAAGCGGGCATAACGGGACGCCAATTCGTCCATTGTATCCAGATAAAGCGCCTTCGCTTCGGCGTTTTCCGCAATGGCAGGGGGCAAAATGTATTCAAAGTTATCCTCCGCCACATACCGCTGGCTCTGCACGCTGAAGGAAGCGATGCGATGGCGGGTGATCTGCGCCAGCAGGGCGCGGGAGACAT
>JAZSBU010000086.1:0-11978 GCA_045602565.1 Eubacteriales bacterium
TGGGTTTATAATACTTCCATCGAACAAACCAACCCATTTTCATTCTAAAATTGGAGGGTATAATATGTCTAGCAATGTACGTCCCGATACCATGGAGCGTATCACCACTCCCGAACTGGCTCAGAAATTCATTGACGAGCAGATTGCCGAGGTGCGCACTCAGGTTGGTGACAAAAAGGTTCTGCTGGCCCTGTCCGGCGGTGTTGATTCCAGCGTTGTGGCTGCCCTGCTGATCAAAGCCATCGGCAAGCAGCTGGTCTGTGTCCATGTCAACCATGGTCTGATGCGTAAGGATGAGTCCGAAAGCGTTATCAAGATGTTCAAGGATGGCATGGACGCCAACCTAATTTATGTGGATGCTACAGATCATTTCCTGAACCTGCTGGCAGGTGTTTCTGATCCCGAAACCAAGCGTAAGATCATCGGCAAGGAATTTATCACCATTTTTGCCGACGAGGCCCGGAAGCTGGAGGGCATTTCCTTCCTGGCACAGGGCACCATCTACCCCGACATTCTGGAGTCCATGAAGGCCGCCGAAGGCAAGAAGGCTGTTAAGTCCCACCACAATGTGGGCGGTCTGCCCGAGGATCTGCAGTTCGAGCTGGTAGAGCCCATCAAGCTGCTGTTTAAGGACGAAGTCCGTGTAGTTGGCGAGGCTTTGGGTCTGCCCCACGCAATGGTCTACCGTCAGCCCTTCCCCGGCCCCGGTTTGGGCGTGCGCTGCCTGGGTGCTATCACCCGCGACCGTTTGAACGCCCTGCGGGAAGCCGATGCCATCCTGCGGGAAGAATTTGATATCTGCGGTTTGGCCGAGAAGGTATGGCAGTATTTCGTGGTCGTTCCCGATATCAAGAGCGTCGGCGTGAAGGACGAAAGCCGCTATGAAGGCTGGCCCGCCATCATCCGCGCTGTCAATACCAAGGACGCCATGACCGCCACCATCGAAGAGATTCCCTATGCGGTCTTGCATAAGATCACCGACCGCATCACCCACGAAGTAGACGGCATCAACCGCGTTCTTTTGGATCTCACTCCCAAGCCGATTGGTACGATCGAATGGGAATAAGCCTTTGGCTTATTCCCATTCGATCAACTATGATCGTTTCGCAGAAATGAGCATATCATAACATTTGGCGGAGCCAAATTCATAACTCTAAACTCATAACTATCCCGTCCCATATGCGAAACGAGTTATTAGTTATGATTGCCTTCGGCAAGTTATGATTGGCTTCGCCAAGATTGTTTTAGGAGAGTAGTATGTCAGACAGTGTTTTAAGAACAAGGTCAAAAGAATTTGCTAAGAACATTGTTTTTCTTTGCAGAAGATTAAAACAAAATAATGTCGAAGGGGCATTGGTAAACCAACTTCTGCGCTCGGGTACCTCCGTCGGTGCGAATATTCACGAAGCACAGTATGCACAGGGAACCAAGGATTTTATCTCCAAATTTGAAATTGCTTTAAAAGAATGTAATGAAAGCGAATATTGGCTGGAATTACTTTTTGAGGTAGGAAGCCTTTCTGAGCAGGAGTTTAACGATTATCGCAAAGCGTGTATCGAAATCAGAAGAATGCTTGTTTCTACGGTAACCACATTAAAAAATAAATAGTAAGTTTGGATAATGATTGAGATGTCATCTGTCGAAATAACGCAATATCTGTAAAATGGTATTGCGTTATTCTTTTGTTATGCTATAATAAAAATAGGTAAATACATTTAAAGGAGTGAGTAACCTTATGGAAAAGAAATTATATAAATCCAATAAGAATAAAATGATCGACGGCGTTTGCGCCGGGATTGCGGAGTATTTCGGCATTGATCCGACCTTGGTGCGTCTGGGTACGGTTGTTTTGAGTTGCGCTGTCGGCAGCGGGATTCTTGCCTATATCATTTGCGCCTGCATCATCCCCCGCGACCCCAACTGATGAAGATTTGACAGCGAATAAAGCCCTTGGTCGTCCAATGACGACCAAGGGCTTCTTTTTGCAAAAAACGAGGAATTCTATCGAAAACACTTTGTTTTTCGGTATCCGTATGCTATAATATTTTGCGTAAAAAGCTTTTGGAGGGAGACCTATGGAACTGAAAAAATTAGATAAAAGCGTACTGAAATTATGGTATATCCGCGCGGCGATCGGTTCGCTGGCGCTGGTCGCTGCTTTTGCAAGTGCGGCGGTAATTTTGTTTGCGGCGGGCGCAACGGGCGCGGTGCGCCTTGCGGTGTTGCTGGGGGTGGGCATCCCTGTCGCATTGCTTTTGGGCTTTACTTTGATTATGCCTGCCTTGCGGTATCAAATGTATGCGTGGGGCTATGATGATAAGCGGATCATTGTCAAGCAGGGTGTGATCTTCAGAAAACGAGTGGTGATCCCTATCTGCCAGATTCAGGATCTGCACAGAACGCAGGGCCCGCTGATGATGCTTTTGAAACTGAGCGGGGTGACCATCTCCACCGCAGGCTCCAATTTCGACCTTTCCACCCTGACCACCGAGGAGGCCGATCGGATGATCGATGAATTGGAACGCAATCTTGAGGCGAGAATTGAGGAACTGAAGAATGAAGAGATTTGACAAAGGGTATATTTATTCCGGTCTGTTGTCGGATTTGTTCAGCAGCCTTGTAATCGTCTTTATCTTTCTTAAGGATTTCTTTCTCGACGAGGAATCCAATCCGGAAGATATTGTCGCCGCGATTCCCTTTTTTGTGATCGCCTTTATCGTGGTGTATCTCTGCTTGATTACATACCGAATTTTATACTACAAAACTTCCGGCTACGAACTGACCGAACGGGAGATCAAATGCAATCGCGGGGTGCTCTTTAGAAAACGCTCGGTTTTGGAATATAAGAAGGTACACGCGATCAATAAAAAACAAACGTTATTTCATCGGATCTTCGGCATCGCGATCCTGACGGTCGACAGCGGCTCGACCAACACCTCCCATCAGGCGGAGATCATTATTATCGAGAAGGCGAAGACGGTAGACGCCTTGCTGGACGAACTGAACGCATTGAAGGAAGGCGGTATGCGCACCGCCGATGCGCCCAAGGAAGAGGTGCTGCTCTCCGAGCAGGATAGCCTGTATCGGTTCACTTCCAAAAAGAAGATGCTGTATACGCTGATCAATATCGCCTCCACCGCGTTCTTTACTGCGTTGTTTGGCGTATTGGCGATCTTGGTCCTCGGCGTTTGCAAGCTGATGCTTCGGTTGGACGGGCTTGGAACGTGGGGGCAGTATTTCGTCTTTGCCGGCCTGATCACCTTGGGAGCGATGCTGCTCTTCTCGGCGTTCTCGTTTGTCGGGGGGATGATCCGCTCCTTTGTCGGTTATCATAAGTTTACCATCACCAAGCGCGGCAATGATATTCAGATCTCCTTCGGGCTGCTGGAGCGGCATACCAACACCTTCAGCTACGATCGGATCAAAGCGGTTAAAATCTCTCAAAGTTTGGTTCAGCGGATGCTGGGCTTTGCCGCAATCAAGCTGGAGGTGATCGGCTATACCAATGAGAACGGAAGCGATAATAATGCAGAACTTGGGGTGCTGGTCCCGTTTTGTAAATACGATGAGATCGGTGCGATCTTAGGAAAGGTATTGCCGGATTATATTCCGGATCAAAAGAAGACCAAGGCAGTCTCCTATTTCCCGTTCGTTTCGTGGTTTGCATTGATCCTCGGGATCGTTACAGGGCTTGTATCGTTGCAAGCGGTTGTATCGCTGTTGCTTGCCCATGCACCCGCTTCGGTGATCGCCGCTGTCACGATCGCTTTGGTAGGGGCGGCAACGGTGGTGTTCGCGGTCAAAGCGTTGAGCGCGGTGCTCAGCTACCAAACCAACGGCCTTGCCATCCGTGACGGTAAAATAACTGCCTACTACGGTGGATTCACCAAAAACATCACCGTGTTTATGGCGAAAAATCTGATCGCGGCAGAAAATGTATCCACTCCGTTGCGCCAAAGAAAAGGCATCACAAGCCTTGTCCTGCACCTGAAAACCAATGCGCTCTCCAATGAGATCAAGGTCCATATTCAAGAGAATGTCCTTGCGGAAGAATTGGAAAAACGATTAATATTATAAAAAATTTAAAGACCTTGGTCGTCCTATGACGACCAAGGTCTTCTCATTTTAATTTGGAATTAACCCAGCAAGCCGCGGATCAAGCTTTCGATCAGCGCCAGAACGGTGGCAAGTCCCAACCCGCCGGCGGAGATGCCAAAAAGCTGAAGGAAGGTGCGGTTACGATCCTTGGCGGTAGTCTCTCCGGAGGAGGAATATGCCGCCAGCATCAGACCGCCGCAGCTGGAAAGGGGGCTCATCGCCGCAAAATGGGCGCCGATACAAATTGCTACAGTGACGATAACATCGCTGCCTGCCGCCATCGAGGCAGTCAGCGCGGGAACGGTGGGGATCAGGGTGGGCATAACCACACCGGAAGCGGAGGAGAACCAGCTCATCACACCGCCGAGCAGGCACATAATGGACGAAGCGGTGGCAGGTCCGACCAGTTTTTGCAGACCGGTGCAGAGCAGGTCAATGCCGCCCAGCTCGGTGACCAAAGAGATCAGGATGCCCACACCGGTGATCATCAGCAGGGTGCCCCAAGAGACCTTTTTCAACGCGGCAACTTCGTCGGCACAGCGGAAGATGGTGAGGATCACAGCAACGCTGATGGCCGCCAGACCCACATTGATGCCCAAAAACGCCATCACGGCGACAGCGGCAATCCCGCCCAAAGTCGCCCATTGCTTACCGGTGAAGGGCGCCACTTTTTCTTCTGCGCCTGCAACGGTGGTAACTTTGAACTTATGCCACTTGAATACGAAGAAATACAGAACCGCCGCAAACACCGCGTTGATCAGCGCCATCTTCAAATTCAAAGGACCTGCGATCCCTTCGATGCCGGATTCGGTTGCTTTTGTGACCGCCACAATACCCGAAGGGGTGATGGGGGAAAGACCGCCGGCAAAGGCACCCAACGCGCCAAAGGGCAGCAGGCTGATGGGGGTGCAGCCGGTTTGCTTTGCCAAGGCAACAATGATCGCCGCCATCAAAGCGGTGATGGAGATCGGGCCGGGGCCGACTGCAGAAAGAACTGCGCCCAACAGGAACAAAATGATGGGGAAGATCTTTGCATTTCCCTTGCAAAGAGTAAGTACTTTTCTTGCCAGAACATCCAGAGTCTTATTCTCTTGGGCGATGCAGAACAGATACATCA
The DNA here is from genome assembly GCA_045602565.1 of Eubacteriales bacterium. Classification (GTDB taxonomy): domain Bacteria; phylum Bacillota; class Clostridia; order Oscillospirales; family QAKW01; genus QAKW01. Next base: position 5,216 of record JAZSBU010000086.1, read on the forward strand.
CCCCGAAGAGCATCAAAAACATTTTATTGTCAAAGGCGGAGAGGATAAACTTCTCCGGCATACCGGTGGCATATACCAGCACCAGCGATGCCACAATGGCCGCAAGACCGGTATTGACCTTGAAAATGAAGGCGGCGGCAATCACCGCGATCAAGACAAGTAACGACACAAGATTCATATTTTCTACCTCTTTTTTATAGTTGCTTTCCCATTATACACCTATAAGGAAATAATTGCAAGGGGAATTTGGGGGGCACATTCACCAATAAACCAATGCCCTTCGCAAAATCTGCGAAGGGCATTGGTTTATTTTATCATCAGGGTATAGATAAAGGGGAGTGCCTTGGAATTGCGGTCGATCCGTACGGTTACGGTTTCGGCATCCTTGGCAGGGGTAAAGGTTTTGGAAATTTCGAGAATACCATCGCCTGTGACGCTATGGCGGGTCATTTCTCCGTCGATGGTAATGTCGATGGAGAGGGTGCCGGTATCGCCTTTGCCGCGGACGATCAGGGTGTTTTCTGCATTGGGGCGAACCTTCATATCATAGGAGAACCAGCCGTGTGCATTGAGCATCGACCAATAGGAACCGCGCTCGGAACCGGCGGTGCGGCAGTTGCCGTCGTCGAGGGTGAGTGCGCCGGAGAAATTGGTCTCGCATTTCATATGGTGTTCTTCGCTGAACCCACCGGCGATGACAAAATCGAGGGGGTTTTCCTTTGCCATCTTTCGCCGCGCTTCTACCTCAAGCTCGATCGCACGTCCGAGCATATTTTTCAGATGGTAGATATGGCCGGTGCGTTTGGAATAGTCTACACTGATGCTATGGGTCAACCACGGACTGCCGGGCTTGAGGGAAAGGGCTTCGCCGTGCCAATCCTTGCCGAGTTTCTCATAACCGATCGCATCCAGCGCGGTCATCTCATCGATGGCGGCATAGATCTGGGGGAGGGCGCTTTCGTCGTTGTCTTCAAAATATTTTGCCATGGCAATATAGGCTTTGATAAGCTCTTTGAAGATCTTGGCGATATAGAGGAAGTTGACAAAGCGCATATAGATGCTATAGTATTTTTCGGGCGTGAGCTTGCCTTCGAGGGTTTGGACCAAGGCGAGTTTTTCTTCGATTCCTGCGATCGCTTCTTCTTTATCCTTAAGAACAATATCGGGATGGAAGACGGTTTGCCCATCCTCCAGCATCGTTCCGGTCGCCTTAAAATCTTTGCGGAAGATGCGGTAGCCGGACTTGATCCGCAACAAGGTGGGGAAAAAGCTGAGCCAATGAAGGACTCTGCCTTCCGCCAACACCGCTTTGATCTGCAGTTCCTCGGTGCCGCTCATCGCCTCTTTGACGATAGGACCGTATTCGCCGTATTCACGGGCGAAAAAAGCATCGATGGCGGCATCAATATCTCTGCCGTCGATGGCGGCATTCATAATTTCGAGGTTGACTTCATTGGGGGTGCCGAAGGGAATGTATCCTTCGCGATCGATCCGCGATACATAACCGCGTACACCGAATTTTTCGCAATGGCGAACCCGCTCGATGATATGGTCCTTCAGCATTAAAGGTAAAAAGCCCTTGCCGAAATATTCACCGAAAATATCGGTCTCGATGATGAGGGGATTTTTGATCCGCGCCAGGAAGGGGTTGGGTTTTCTGGTGAGAGACCAATCATACTTGGTCCATTTATCGCAGACCAGCAGATCATCGGAGATCTGCTCATAGGCGTCCATCAGATCGTCGTAGTCCTGCGGGGTGCTGGCAAAGGGGCGAACAACCAGCTCCTTGCCGAGCTTTTTGCAGGTATTATAAAGGATCTCGGTGACATATTTGACCCGCTCCACCTTGCCAAGTTTTTGGTTTTTAAGCTTGAGCAGGGGAATTCTGGTCTCGTGCAGAGTGAGAACGATACCGGTCATTTTGGGATAGGTATGGAAAAAGTCCTCGATCTTGTTTTCAAGAAAGTCCTTAATGAGCGGGTGAGTTACTTCGACATCCCCGTCTGCATTATGGATTTCGGGATAGACCTCATCGAATTCCATCGGGATCTCCAGCTCGTGGTGCCAATAATAACTTTTGATGCCGTGGGCAGAGACCATCTCCAGCGCCTCATTGACCACCTTTTCGCAGTATTTAATGTATTCCGCATCCTTGCCTTCGTTGAATTGGGCATACTTGCGGTAGAACATCATTCCGTCACAATTCCCGCGGATGGGATCGTGGGTCGGACCGATCAGTTCAAAATGCTTTTGATCGTGCTCGATCGCATATTCGGCGCATTTTTTCAGATACTCGCCTTCAACGCGTACAGGGTTCAGAAATGAAATTCCTTTATATGCCATAGCTACATATCCTTCTTTTTTAAAGTGTAACTTCATTATATATTATGCCAATCGTGAATTCAAGAGAGCGAGGGCGAAAATCTTTTCGAAACAGTCTCCGCATTTCGAAGAAAAAGTTGGAAAATGTTCATCGTCATTCTTCCTTCAATGCTTTGGCTGCTAAAAATGCTGCAGTTCCAGTGGAACTGCCGCATTTTTTATTTGTTTTCTTTTTTCAAGCGCTCTTTGGCTTCTTCCACCGTCTCGCCGTCCTTGGTCAGATAGGCATCGACAAAGCGGTCCTCGATCTTGGTATAGCCATCGACCACACCCTTTTCGATCTTCTTATAGCCTTCGACCACACCTTTTTCGATTTTTTTGAAGCCCTCGGTGGTCGCCTCTGCGATTTTTTTGTTGGCTTCGATCAGTTTTGATTTTGCCATTTCTGTATATTTTCCTCCAATCAAATTGATTCCGAGCAGCAGAAGGATCAACCATACCGCTGTCCCGGTTAAAATATTAAATAACTGAATTTCTTTCGGCTCCATTCCGGGGAAGGAGACGAGCATCGACCTTTGCATTGTGTAAATGGAAACAAATGCATCCGCCAATGCAATGTTGCGTAGGGTTTTTAATGCGGGGGAGAGGGTGTGGGAAGCCTTTGCCATCCCGACGATCGCCAACGTGATTTTGGTAAAGGTATAGGTGGCGATGGTGATCATCAAAATTTCGTGGAAGGCGGTGCCCCGCTCTTTGATGGCGGATAGGATGTTCACCCCTACGATGCAGAATGAAAGCACCACCAATAAAATTCCCGTAATACGCCGTGCAAAAAGCTCGGTATCATAGTTGCCGTTTGCTCTTCGTCGGACCTGCAACACAGAAAATCTTGTAATAGCAAGTACGGTATAATACGCACCGACTGTAATAAACCACCACGAATGTGTGAGAAAACCGATAAAACAGTTTCCAAGCGCATAAGCGGCATTCGGCGCAAGACTTGTATAAGGATTTTTTACAAGATTTAATGCGTTCATCGGATGCCCTTAATCATCGGAATGAGAGCAATCAGCATAATGATACCAAGCAAACCGACGAGTGTGCCCCAAATAATTTGCTCCCACACAAGGCACATACACATCCCTACGCCCAAAACTAAGACAGCAACAATGGCATATATGGTGCGGAATACGTTTTTTCCATTCATTTTCGGCAACTTTTTGTTTTCCATTTTGCACCAGATAAGTGCCGTGATAATACCGAACACAATACCGACTGCTCCGAAAACTACACCTTCTGCAAAGGCATCCCATTCAGGCAGAAGAGCCATACACATACCAAGTGCGAAAAGCACACCGCTTACCGTTCCCATAATGAGTGCAACAAAACTACTTTTTTTCATTTTTTTGCTCCTTTCTTTATTCCAACACTTGTTTTGTTATTGCAATTATAGTATAATGAGTTTGACGGCATAAAACAATCATCAATTTTGCAACAAGTGTTGGAATAATGGAGGAGAAACCAATGAATGTGAAAAATAATAAACGGCGGCGTGAATCGCGGGAAAAGATCGAGCGGGCGTTTATCGGGCTGCTGCAGGAGCGGGAGATCAAGGAGATCACCGTTTCCGACATTATTAAATTAACAGGTCTGAACCGCAGCACCTTCTACGCAAATTATATGGATATTTTTGATCTTGCAGATCAGACACGGGAGATTCTGGAGCGGGAGTTTTCCAATCTCTTTGCCGATTATGATTATTTCAATGAGCGCAGCGGTGCGCTGAAGATGTTTACTCATATTAAGGAAAATCAACTCTTTTATAATACCTATTTTAAATTATGCTATGACGATAAGCATCTGGTTTCGGTGTATGATCCCAAGCGGGCAGAGAAAGAGCAGATCGATGGCAACATCAAATATCATATTGAGTTTTTCCGAAACGGTTTAAATGCCATCATCAAGCTGTGGCTGGCCGGCGGCTGCCAAGAATCGCCGGAAGAGATGGCGGAAGTGCTGAAGCAAGAATACAGAGGCCGATAAAATCGCTTGACAAAATCTATACTTCGTGATACGATGTATATCGTGAAAGGGGGTATTCTGTGGATATTCAATTAAAACGCGGGCTTTTGGATGTTTGCGTCTTGGCGGCGATCAAAAGCGAGGATTCCTATGGATATAAGATCATCAAGGATCTCAAACCCTATGTGACGCTTTCCGAATCCACCTTATATACCATTCTCAAGCGGCTGGAGACCGCCCGGATGTTGACCGTGCGCACCGCGGAGCATAGCGGCAGACTGCGGAAATATTATCATATTACTGCAGCGGGCTTGCAGCGGATCGAAGAGTTTAAAGAAGAATGGAAGGAAATGAAGGCGATCGCAAGCTTTATCGCGAAGGAGGATGGCAATGAATAAAAAGGAATTTTTTATGCAGCTGCGCCAAGGCTTGGCGGGGCTTCCCCAAGCGGAGTTGGAGGAGCGGTTGCTGTTCTATAGCGAAATGATCGAAGACCGCATCGAAGAAGGCTATGCAGAGGAAGATGCCGTGGCGGCGGTAGGCTCGGTGGAGGAGATCATCGCTCAAATTGTGGCGGAGACTCCGTTGGCAACCTTGGTCAAAGAAAAGATCAAACCCAAAAAACGATTGAACGGATGGGTGATCGCCCTTTTGGTGTTGGGCGCGCCGATCTGGTTTTCCCTGCTGATCGCTACTGTTTCGGTGGTGTTTTCGGTGTATATCTCCCTTTGGTCGGTAATTATTTCTCTTTGGGCATCGTTTGTAGCGGTGGCGGTCAGCGCCCTCGGCATTTTGGCCGGCGGGATCTATCTTTCCTTTTTTAATCCTATTTTCACAGGGCTGATCCTAATCGGTGCAGGTCTTGCCTTTATCGGTGTGGCGATCTTGTTCTTTTTCGGCTGTAAGCTGGCAACCAAGGTCTTGATCTGGCTGACGAAACTGCCGATCCGGATCATAAAAAATGCCATTGTGCGAAAGGGGAAAGCGGTATGAAAAAATCGACAAAAATTGCTTTGGTCCTCGCCGTAGTGTTGATTTTGGTCGGCGGTGCACTTTTTACATTGGCATCGATGGCGGTGCAATGGGATTATGAGACCTTAAAGTATGAATCCTTTGAGGTGAATAAATATCAATATGAAGAAGAGGTCCAAAATATAACCCTGAAAACAGACACCGCCAATGTTTATTTTTATCCGTCGAGCGATGGGGAATTAAAGGTGGAATGCTACGAACATACCAAAGCAAAACACACCGTTTCGATGGTAGGGGATACCTTATCGATCGAGCTGCAGGATGAACGCAAATGGTATGATCATATCGGTATCTCCTTTCAAAGCCCCGAAATTACCGTCTATCTGCCGAAGGAGACCTACAATACCCTTACCGTCCGCACCACCACCGGTAATTCAACCGTCAATAATGAACTCGAATTTCAAAATATCGAGATCAACCAGAGCACCGGCCGCGTCTGGTGCGGGGCATCGGCATCGGAAGAGATGAAGATCCGAACGAGTACAGGGGAGATCTACCTGGAAGACGGCAAAATAGGTGCGCTGGAGTTGGAGGTCTCCACCGGCGATAGTACCTTGGAAAATATCACCTGCAAGAGCTTGGAGTCCATCGGCTCTACCGGTGATATCACCTTGAAAAATACCGTGGCGGACGGAGCCCTTTCCGTTAAGCGCAGTACCGGTCGGGTTCGCCTCTGGGATTGCGATGCGGCGGAGATCTTTATCAAGACCGATACCGGCGATGTGCGGGGCACACTGCTCACCGAAAAGATCTTCTTTACCGAAACCGATACCGGTAGTGTGACCACACCCAAGACCGCAAGCGGCGGTAAATGCGAGATCATCACTGATACCGGCGATATTTATGTGGAAATAAAATAATTAAACGCCTTGGAATCGGTTGATTCCAAGGCTGTTTTTTATGAAATAATACCGTATTGCATTGTGATCGGGTCTTGAAAGAGCGGGATTTGGGGCGGGAAGAAGGTAAAGACGGCGAAAAGTGCTGCGATGGCGAGCAGGGCAATTAACGCGAGTTTGGAGGCGCAGCAACCGTCTTTTTCGCTTTTGAAGAGCGCGGTTTCCGCAAGATAAGCGATGGCGGATGCTTGGAAAAAGATGGTGATATTGTACCAATCGGGCGATTTGCCGAACACGCCGTTGTAGGTATAAAAAATGATGGGGATCAGCGCAAGGCCGATCAAGATCCCATAGAGTTTGATGCACCAGAAAGTTTGCGGCCGCTCCTTCCAAAAATGTGCCTGAAGCAGCGCGAAGAAGAACATCGGGAAGAAGAGCAGTTTCATATGCTCCCAGGTGGATTCGTTGACCGCTGATATGAGGGCGATGAGCGGGTTTTGCCCCAACCAATCATATAAATAATGGAGAAGTACTCCTAAAATTCCGGT
>JAZSBU010000087.1:0-23839 GCA_045602565.1 Eubacteriales bacterium
CGACGCCATCGCCGCCGAAAAAGGCATCACTCAAAAGATCCTTCTGCGGCTGACCCCCGGCATCGATACCCATACCTATGAAGCGGTCAATACCGGCAAGGTCGATTCCAAATTCGGCTCCGCCATCGAGACCGGTCAGGCGGAAGAAATTACCAAGCTTGCGCTCCATTGCAAGCATATTCGGTTGGCAGGCTTCCATTGCCATGTGGGCTCTCAGGTCTTTGATTCCGATACCTTCTTGCGCTCGGCGGAAATTATGCTTGAGTTTATTGCCAATATCCGCGAAAAATACGGATTTTTGGCAGAAGAGTTGGATCTGGGCGGCGGCTACGGCGTTCGCTATTTAGAGAGCGATCCCGAAATCGATATCGCGGCCAACATCCACCAAGTGGCCGCCTTTGTCAAGGAGCAATGCAAAGCATTGAATCTCCCCCTGCCCGCCATTCGGATGGAGCCGGGCAGAAGCATTGTCGCCGATGCGGGCATCACCCTGTATACCGTCGGCGCGGTCAAGACCATCCCCGGCTATAAGAACTATGTCTCGGTAGACGGCGGAATGGGCGATAATCCCCGCTATGCCCTTTATGAATCGGCCTATACCGTTTGCGCCGCTGAGAAGATGAACGAGCCTTGCAGCGTCCTTTATGACGTGGTAGGGCGGTGCTGCGAGAGCGGCGACGTCATCCAACCGTCCGTATCGCTGCCCGCATCGATGAAGCGAGGCGATATTATCGCGGTGTTGACCACCGGTGCCTATAACTATTCCATGGCATCCAATTATAACCGCATCCCCCGCCTCCCCATTGTTATGATCAAGGACGGCGAATGCCGCGTGGTCGTTCGGCGGGAAACCTTAGACGATATCATCGGCTGCGACCTATAATAGCATCAAATCTAAACTAAAAAACGGAGTGTAAAATTACACTCCGTTTTATTTATTCGGTCACAATGCAAAAAACATACCGTGCCAATCTTCCGCTGACGGCATTTTCCCAAGTCGCGAAAAGTTCATATGTATTCTTTCCCTTTTTCAACGGCCATTCATCGCCGTCCGGTTCGATCTTCATTGCTTCGGTGGTATGGCCTTCGCTCACATCGCCATCCTTATAATATTGCATCCACATCGCCTTGGGTTCTTCATCAAAACGAAGGGATATCGCATCGCCATTCAATTCGATGGGGATCGTATCGCCTTCCAATGCGAAAGGATAGCAAAAGATTTGTTCTTCCATTTTCAAGAAAGGAAGCGTTCTTCTTTTATAATTTTCGATCATTCCTTTCTTTTCGATCACCTGATTCCCCAATGTAATATATAATGTCGGTGCTTCATCACTATAGGCTTTGGTACATCCGGTACAACAAATCAAAAGTGCCGCCATCAAAAGCGTAGCCATCATCTTTTTCATAAAATCCCTTCCTTTCTATAAGGAATACGACTTAACTTTGGAAAATGTTGCAAAAAAATCGTTGCTTTTTACAGCAACGATTTTTTATTCAAGATTGCTTTTACTAAAGTATCGCCTTGATAGGCAAGTTCCAGATGAAAGAAGGGTTCCTTTTCCTGCATCAACTTCAAAAAGATGCGATCCCCCTCCCATTGAGGCAACTCATCCATTTTTGCAATAGGAACCCATTCCAAGGTCCCCTCATCGCAGTCCTTTAAGGTGCCTTCAAATCGATCCGCCCAAAAGAGATGCATCCGCTCTTCCGGCCAGCCCTCGCTCTTAAAATCGACGATGCCGCAATATTGAGGGTCGATCAAAGTAAGTCCGGTCTCCTCCAGGGTTTCCCGCAGAGCGCATTGCAAGGGCGTTTCATCGGGAAGAAATTTTCCGCCGATGCCGATCCACTTATCCTTATTGACATCCTTCTCTTTTTTTACACGGTGAAGCAACAGGTAGCAGCCTTGATGCTCGATATAGACCAGCGATGTATCGATCATTTCAAAAATCCGTTGACGATCTGCTCTTCTGCCTGCTGCTCGGTCAGCCCCAAGGTCATCAGCTTGATCAACTGCTCACCTGCGATCTTGCCGATGGCGGCTTCGTGGATCAATTCCGCATCGATATGGTTGGCGGTAACTTCGGGAATGGCGGCAACGACCGCGTTGTCCATAATAATCGCATCGCACTCGGAATGGCCGGTGCATCGGTTATTGCCCTTAATGTTGGAACGGAAAATTTGCTTGGAATTGCCTTTGGCAACCGAGCGGGAGACCAGATTCGTATGGCACCCCTCCCCATCCATATCGATGGTAAAATCGGTCTCTGCCAGTTGATTGCCGTGGGTCATAATCTTTTCGTGGACGATCAGGGTGGCTTCCGCGCCCAATTTGGCGGTGGTGACCCGCTTGGTGGAATCGACACCCTTGATCTGGACCGTTTCCATCTCCATATAGCCGCCATCCTCGATCTCGATCACCGAGGTGGGGTTCATCACATTCTGCCCATTGCCGTCGCCCTGCCCATAATGCTTCTCCACATATTTGACCTTGGCATTTTTGCCCACAAAGAAGCGGTGTATGCCATCGTGGCGGGATTCCTGATCTCCTGCGTTATGGATGCCGCAACCGGCAACGATGGTGACATCGGCGCCCTCGCCGATATAGAAATCATTATAGACCATATCCTGCACACCGCTTTCGCTTAGAATGACAGGGATATGCATACTCTCGTTTTTGGTAAAAGGCTTGATAATAATATCAATACCGTCGCAATCCTCTTTGGTAACGATATCGATATTGGCGGTGGTATTTCTGCCTGCGGATGCGCCGTTGGCGCGGATATTATACGCACCTGCGGGGACATCGTGGAGATCCGCCACCTGCTCCAATAATGTTTTTTGAATTTGATCCATCGGTGGCACCTCCTTATAACTTACTGGTCAGCATACTGCACGGACCGCCCTCGCCCTGCAACAATTCGGGCAGGATCTCCTCCTTGGCTCCGGCAGCGCGAACGGTGCCGTTGGCGACGACGATGATCTTATCGGCAATATTCAAGATCCGCTCCTGATGGGAGATGATGAGAATGGTGCCGTTGATACTCTCGTGCATCTTTTCAAAGACCTGAATCAGATTGGAAAAGCTCCAAAGATCGATGCCCGCCTCCGGCTCATCGAAGACCGAGACCTTAGTCCCGCGGGCAAGGACAGTCGCGATCTCGATCCGCTTGACCTCGCCGCCCGAGAGGCTGGCGTTGATCTCGCGGTTGATATAATCGCGGGCGCAAAGCCCCACTTCCGAAAGATAAGCGCAGGCTTCGCTGATGCTGATCTCCTTGCCTGCCGCTAAGGTGATCAGATCCCGAACGGTAATGCCCTTAAAACGCACCGGCTGCTGAAAAGCAAAGCTGATACCCTTTTGAGCGCGCTCGGTGATGGAAAGGTCGGTGATATCTTCCCCATCCAAATAAATTTTGCCCGATGTGGGCTTATAGATCCCCGCAATGATCTTGGCAAGAGTGGATTTCCCGCCGCCGTTGGGGCCGGTGATCGCCACAAACCGCTCATCGATCTGCAGGTTGACATTTTTTAAGATTTCTTTCGCACTGCCATCTTCATTTTCGGCAGTGAACGAAATGTTTTTCAACTCCAGCATGGACTTCCTCCATCGATTTTAATTTCACATTATATTGTAACCAATATCTGCAAAAAGGTCAAGAAAAATCCCCTCATTTTGAGGGGATTTTCTCTATTTTATTTCAACAATTCGCCGAAGATGGCTTCATAAGTTTCAACCTTATTATGGCAGTCGAAACGATTTTCACCGCTCGCCATAAAATAAGCCTTGACCTTCGGCTCGGTGCCGGAGGGGCGGATCGCCACATGGGTGCCGTCCTCAAAGATATAATAAAGCACATCGGACTTTGGCAGGCCGGTGGACCGCTCCTTGCCGGTGGAAAGATCTTTGACCAGTTCTGCTTTATAATCGCGGAATTCCAAAATCTTTTTACCGCCCATCTCGGCAGGGATCTCGCCCCGCAGACCGCTCATGATCTCGTCCATCCGTTGCTGGGGCATGACCGCCTCAATCTTGAAACTGACGGTCTTTTCTTCAAAATACCCATAGGTCTTATAAAGGATCTCCAACGCCTGCACGAGATTTTTATTCTTATTTTTATAATACATGGCCATCTGCGCGATCAGCATGGAGGCAACCACCGCATCCTTATCGCGGGCATAATCCCCCGCCAGGTAGCCATAGCTTTCTTCAAAGCCCAGCAGGAATTGATGGGAAGCTTCTTCCTTAAAGCGGTTCATCATCTCGCCGATATACTTAAAGCCGGTCAGCACCTCAAAATAGGAGACCCCATTTTCAGCGCAGATCTTCTTGGGCATCTTGGAAGAAACGATGGTGGAGATCACTGCGCCGTTTGCGGGCAGTGTTCCGTTCTCTTTTTGTACTTGAATGATAAAATCGATCAGCAGTGCTGCGATCTGGTTGCCGGTGAACAAGGTCACCTGATCGCCCACCAACGCTGCCACACCGACACGGTCGGCATCGGGATCGGTGGCGATGATGAGATCGGCGCCCACCTTTTTGGCAAGTTCAATGCCCGGCGCAAAGCCTTCCTTCTCTTCGGGGTTGGGGCTCTTGACGGTGGGGAAATCGCCATCGGGAATCATCTGCTCTTCCACGAAATAGGCATTGGCACCCAACGCCTTAAAGATTTCGGGGACCAGCTTATAGCCGGTGCCGTGGAAAGGAGTATAGACAATCGAAAGATCTTTTGCCTCTTTCGCAATGTTCAGCGGCATCTTCTCCTGCAGTACCCGCTCAATATACATGGCATCGACCTCGGCACCGATGTATTCCAGCAATCCTTTTTCGATGGCCTCTTCCTCGGTAATGGTCTCCACATTCAGCGGATCGACCTTTTGCATTTCATTCAGGATGAAGTCTGCCTGCTCGCCGGAGATCTGGGCACCGTCCTCAAAATAGACCTTATAGCCGTTATATTCCTTGGGGTTATGGGAGGCAGTAATGTTGACACCGCCGATAGCATTCAACGCGCGAATGGCAAAGGAAAGTTCGGGGGTGGGGCGGAGCGCATCAAATAAACGTACCTTAACACCCAACGCCGCGACGGTCAACGCTGTTTCCATTGCGAAGGACTTCCCGTTATTGCGGCAGTCGTAGGCGATGATAATACCGCGTTCCATCGCTTCCTTACCCAAAGATACGATATAATTACCGAATCCCTTGGAGGCTCTGCGAACGGTATAGATATTCATACGATTGGTGCCCGCACCCATCACACCGCGTAACCCTGCGGTACCAAACGCAAGATCGCAACCAAAGCGGGATTGGATCTCATTATCGTTGCCGTGGGCTGTGATCAAATCAGCCTTCAGGCGACTATCCAATTCATTGAATTGCAACCAACGATTAAATTCTTCCATGTGACGCATTTTAGTGTTCCTCCTGATATAAAATTAATGCTTGCGCTAATTGATCGGGGCAGGAAGTATCCTTCCAGCCGCATTGAATACCCGAGAGACGCTCGATCGCCTCTTGGATCTCCATTCCTTCTACCAATTTGCCGATGCCCTGCAGATTGCCATTGCATCCGCCTTCAAACGAAACGTTATGAAGAGTACCGTCCTCCGCCACATCAAACGTGATGCTGCGGGAACAGACCCCTCGGGTTCGATAGGTATTCATCCTTCAAACGACCTCCTGTTCTCCATCGCTCTTGTAAGCGTCAGGCTATCGGCATATTCCAATGTCCCGCCGACAGGGATGCCCAGCGCCAAACCGGTCACCTTCACTTCAAAAGGTTTTAACAGTTTATTCAGGTATAACGCTGTCGCCTGCCCCTCCACATTGGGAGAGGTGGCGAGAATAACCTCGTCCACCGCTTCTTCCGCCACCCGATGCAGCAGTTCGCGGATCTTGAGTTGATCCGCTCCGATCCCGTTGACCGGAGAGATCAGCCCATGCAACACGTGATAAGTTCCGTGAAAAGTACGGGTGCGTTCCATCGCCTCCACATCCTCCGGCTTTTCCACCACGCAAATGGCATTGCTGCGCTTGGCATCGGTGCAGATGGGGCAAAGTGGCTGATCGGTCAGATTCTGGCACCGCGGGCAGCAATGGATCAGATCTTTCGAAGCCAAAAGCGTTTCGGCAAATTCCCGCACGGTCGCATCCCCCTGCGCCAAGATGAAATAAGCCATCTTCTGCGCGGTTTTTGCACCGACTCCGGGAAGTTTTCCGAATTGCTCTATTAACTTGTTAAGTTGGTTAATATTCGGCATTGCTTAGAATAATCCGGGCATTCCGGGAATATTCAGCCCACCGGTGACTGCGCCCATCTTGCTTTCCATGGCGGAATCCGCCTGCTTCATACATTCGTTGACCGCAGCGACCAGCAGATCTTCCAGCATCTCCACATCATCGGGATCCACCACTTCGGGCTGGATCTTGACTTCCAGCAGTTCTTTTTTGCCGTTGACCTTGGCGGTGACAGCGCCGCCGCCGGCGGCAGCCTCAAAGACCGAAGCTTCCACTTCTGCCTGGGCGTTTTGCATATCTTCCTGCATTTTTTGCACACGGCGCATCATATCGCCCTGCTTCATATTATATCCGTCGGGTAATCTTGCTTTCATAAGTTATTCTCCTTTATCAATTCCTGCAGCGGATCATCGTCCTTGAGCCGCGCTGCTGCTTGCTCTAAAACCACTCGGTAGGGCTTTCCCGCTGCCCGCGCTGCGGCGCTTTCCAACGCCGCCTTTCGCTCGGGCGCACCCAAAAAGTTAACGCAGATCTCCTGCTCGCTGCGTAAAATCAGGCGATCGCCCGACACCGCAGGCTCAATATCCAGCAAAAAGCCCAGCAGGTTGGCATAGCCTGTATCCTGCAAAATCTCTTTCATCGGCTCCCAAAAGGGGCAAGACTCTTCTTCGGAAGAACCTTCCTGCGTCGGCGCAGGTGCCGGCTTGGCCGCGGGAACCTCTTTCTTCTCCTTTTTCGGGGCTGCGGGAGCGATCGGCGGTGCTGCCGCAATCACTCCGCCCTTTTCCAGCCGCGCGATCCGCGCACTCAAGGAAGCAAAGTCTTCGCCCAATTCCTCGCGGCAGAGGGAGATCAAGGTCATCTCCGCCAAAAGGTTTTTCTCGGTGGTTCTGCCCAGTTCATAAATGCCGTCCTGCAGAGTACGCATCATCCGCATAATGCAGGCGGTGGGCAGTTGGCGGGAGAGCAGGATCTTTTCCTGCAGTTCCTTTTCATCACATTCGATCAGTTGCTTGGGATCATCGCTGACGCTGCAGATCAAAAGATCCCGCAATACCGCCGAAAGATCGGCAAATAACTGCGCCGGGCCCGCATAGCGTTCCCGCGCGGATTTATAAAATTTCAAAAGACCGGTGGCATCCTTATTCCAAGCCAGCCGCACCGCTTCCATCAACTGATCCGAAGCGCAGACACCGGCGATCTGCTCCACCCGCTCCAGCGAGATGGGGTTCTTGCCGTCGCGGCAGCGATCCAAGAGCGATAAGCCATCGCGCATGGCTCCATCCGCCAATCGTGCCAAAAGGGATGCGGCGGCAGGCTCCAGATCAAAGCCTTCCTGCTCCGCCACATACTGCAGCCGCGAGGCGATCATCTCGGGGGTCAAGCGTTTGAAATCAAACCGTTGGCAGCGGGAAAGGATGGTGGCAGGGATCTTATGGATCTCGGTGGTCGCCAACACAAAAATGACGTGCTCGGGCGGCTCTTCCAAGGTCTTTAAGAGGGCATTAAATGCCTGATTACTCAGCATATGCACCTCATCGATGATATAGACACGGTATTTCACCGCGGCAGGGGCATAGATCAACTCTTCCCGCAGCTCACGGACATCGCCGACACCGGTATTGGTAGCGGCATCGATCTCCACCACGTCCATCGTCGATTCATTGAGAATGCTTTGGCATTGGGGGCATTGGTTGCAAGGATCGCCGCTCTCCCCTGCAGAGCAGTTGACCGCGCGTGCCAAGATCTTGGCGCCGGTGGTCTTACCCGTTCCCCGCGTCCCGCAGAACAGATAGGCATGGGAAATGTTCCCCTCCGCGATCTGGGCGCGCAGGGTGCGGACAATATGCTCCTGACCCACCACATCCGAAAAGGTCAGCGGGCGGTATTTTCGATACAATGCTTGATACATTACATACTCCTAAAATTAAAATGCGAGGGTGATCTTTATAAGACAGCCCTACGGACTCAAAACAGGAATTCGGCGCACATAGACGAAGCTCCGCTTAATGCTGCTCGGTTCCCCGCCTGACATGGTTCACGGCACGCCTATTGCGCCGCGCCCGCTTTTTCAACATCCGGAGTGCTGCCTTATAAAGACAACCCTCGCAATATTTAGTTTAGCATATTTAATAAAAGATTACAAGCAGAAATCGTTTAAAATATAATTAAACTTCCGCTCAAAGGCATCCGCCAGATTCAAGATCTTTCCATCCTCGAACGCTTTGCCCACAATGCTCATACCGATGGGCATTCCCTCTCTGCTGTAGCCACAGGGGGTGCTGACCGCGGGCAAGCCCGCAATATTCACAGTAACGGTATAAATATCGGCGAGATACATCGCGGTAGGATCTTCGCTATGCTCCCCGATCTTGAAGGCAATTTCGGGGGTGGTGGGGGTAATGATGCAATCGCAGGTAGCAAAGATTTCTTCATATTCTTTGCGGATTCTTCTGCGCAAGAGGCTTGCCTTCTTATAATAGGCATCGAAATAGCCGCTGGAAAGGGCATAGGTACCCAGCAAAATGCGACGCTTGACTTCATCGCCAAAGCCTTCGTTGCGGGTGGCGACCAGCCGCTCATCGAAGTTCTCTCCTTCTTTACTCAAATGACCGTAGCGAACACCGTCATACCGAGCCAGGTTGGAGGAGGCTTCCGCCGAAGAGATCAGATAATATGCGGGGATGGCATAAGGCAAGGAAGGCATGGAAACTTCCTTGATGATGCAACCCATTGCTTCAAATTCCTTGATGGCATTTTCCACCGCAACTTTAATTTCGGGATTCAGACCTTCGCCAAAGAATTCCTTTGGAACACCAATCACCGTACCCTCCACCGGCTGACCCATAAATTCGGCCACCGATGCGCTTTCGCGGGAGGTCATATCCATTTCATCCGCGCCGGAAATGGCATCCAGCAGGATGGCGCAGTCCTTGGCACTCTTGCCGATGGGACCGATCTGATCCAGCGAAGAAGCAAAGGCAATCAAGCCGGAGCGAGAAACTCTGCCATAGGTGGGCTTAATGCCGGTCACACCGCAGAATGCGGCAGGCTGGCGGATGGAACCGCCGGTATCGCTGCCCAGCGATGCCACGCAAAGCCCTGCGGCGACTGCCGCGGCACTGCCGCCGGAAGAACCGCCGGGAACACGCTCGATATCATAAGGATTCTTGGTGATGCCGAAATGGGAGGTGGTTGTAGAAGCACCCATGGCAAATTCGTCCATATTCAATTTGCCGATGAAGATGGCGCCTTCCTTTTCCAATTTCTCTGCAACAGTAGCGTTATAAGCCGGAACGAAATCTTCCAGCATTTTGGAAGAGCAGGTGGTACGCAAGCCTTTGGTGCAGATATTATCCTTAATACCCAGAACAATACCGGTCAAAGGACCTGCCGTGCCCGCCTCGATCATCTTTTGAGCGGCTTCCGCCTGCTCCATCGCCTTTTCATTGACCGTGACATAGGCTTTGATGGTGGGGTCCAGCTTTTCAATGCGGTCCAGATAATATTGGGTCAGTTCCTGGGCGGTGATATCGCCACCGTCCAGCAGGCCGCGAAGTTCTTTAATCGATTTCAAATGCAGATTCATATCCTTCGCCTCCTCAATCCATCAGTTTCTGAACAGCGATGAAATGATAGAGCTTGCCCTTGGTATTGGAAAGGATCTCCTCCACCGGGGTGGAATCCTTCAGTTCATCCTCCCGCAGCAGCTCCATCCCGCCTTCGGCGGTGAGGGGATAATCCGCCTCGGAGATCTCCACTTCGGTGATGGTATCCATCAATTTCATTATGCTTTCCATATCGTTGGCCATCCGCTCCTTTTCCTCCCCTTCAAAGGAAAGGCGGGAAAGGGCCGCCAGATGGTCGATCAGTTTTAAGTCTTTCATAAAAACCTCAAGTGATTATAAAAAATTATTTACTATCGGAAGTATAGTTGGGGGCTTCCTTGGTAATGTGAATATCGTGGGGATGGCTTTCGATCAAGCCTGCACCGGTGATCTTGACAAACTTTCCGTTCTTTTTCAGATCCTCGATGGTCTCGGTCCCGCAATAGCCCATACCGGAGCGCAGACCGCCCATCAGCTGGAACACAGTGTCACCCATCGCGCCCTTAAAGGGAACGCGCCCCTCTACACCTTCGGGAACCAATTTCTTGGTACCGGTCTGGAAATAGCGGTCGGCAGAGCCTTTGGCCATCGCGGCCATGGAACCCATACCGCGATAAGACTTAAAGCGGCGGCCTTGATAGAGTTCTTCCTCGCCGGGGCTTTCTTCGCAGCCTGCCAGAAGAGAACCGAGCATCACTACATCAGCACCACCTGCAATGGCCTTAACGATATCGCCGGAGAACTTAATACCGCCATCCGCAATCATCGGGATATTGCGGCGGGAGCAGACCTCAGCAACGTCCATCACAGCAGTCAGCTGAGGAACACCGATACCCGAAACCACGCGGGTGGTGCAGATGGAACCGGGGCCGATACCGACCTTGACTGCATCGGCACCTGCATCGATCAGGTCCTCTGCTGCCTCGGCGGTGGCAATGTTACCGGCGATCAACTGAATGTCGGGGAAATGTTCTTTGACCAATTTGATGGTCTTCATAATATTGGCGGAATGACCGTGGGCAGAATCCAAAACCAAAACGTCTACCCCTGCAGCGATCAGCGCACCGGCGCGATCCAGAACATCGTTGGTAATACCGATGGCGGCGGCGCAGAGCAAGCGGCCCTGCTCATCGCGGGCGGAATTGGGGTACTTGACGGCTTTTTCGATATCCTTGATGGTGATCAAGCCGGAGAGCTTGCCGTTTTCATCCACCAACGGCAATTTTTCCACACGGTACTTTTGCAAAATGGCTTTTGCCTGTTCCAGAGTGGTGCCGACCGGTGCAGTGATCAACCGCTCCTTCGGGGTCATCACTTCGGAGATCTTAACGTTGAAATCGGTCATAAACCGCATATCGCGGTTGGTGATGATACCCACCAATTCGCCGTTCTCGCAGATGGGAACACCGGAGATCTTGAATTTGCCCATCAGCGCATCGGCTTCGTAAACAAAGTTATCGGGAGAAAGGAAGAAGGGCTCATTGATAACGCCGTTCTCACTGCGCTTTACCCGCTGAACTTCTTCCGCCTGCTGCTCGATGGTCATATTCTTATGAATGACACCGATGCCGCCTTCCCGCGCCATGGCGATCGCCATCTTGCTTTCGGTAACAGTATCCATCGCGGCACACATCAGAGGAACATTCAGCTTGATCTTATTGGTGAGGCGGGTATTGAGCTTGACCGTATTGGGCAGGACCTCGCTCTTGGCGGGCACCAGCAACACATCGTCGAAGGTCAAGGCTTCTTTCAACACTTTGCTTGCGTAATTCATTCTACATCCTTCTCCTTTTATCTTGATTTTTTATAGTTATTAATAATTTATTATACATACTTTTTCATTAGATTGCAAGCCTTTTTTAAATTTGACAAGAGTACTAAAAATTAGTATAATATATTAGTTATGAAAAATGTGGTTTCGGAGGAAAATATGGCAAGAAAGAACGATTACAACGACGAAAGTATCGTCCAATTAAAAGGCCCCGATAAGGTTCGGTTGCGTCCGGGTGTTATCTTCGGGTCCGATGGGTTGGACGGTTGCCAGCACGCGATTTTCGAGATCCTTTCCAACTCCATCGACGAAGCGCGGGAAGGGCACGGCAATAAGATCATCGTCACCCGCTATCAAGACCAATCGGTCGAAGTGGAAGATTTCGGCCGCGGTATGCCGGTGGGCTATAACCAGAGAGAGCAACGGTTCAATTGGGAACTGATCTTCTGCGAGCTTTATGCGGGCGGTAAGTATAATACCAACCAGGGTCAGAACTATGAATACTCCCTGGGTCTCAACGGCCTTGGTGCCTGCGCCACCCAATTTGCCTCCGAATATATGGACGTCGCTGTTTATCGCGACGGGAAGAAGCATACCCTGCATTTTGAAAAGGGCTTCAACATTGGCGGGCTGACCGAAGAGGAGTTTTCGGGCAAGCGTACCGGCACCGTCATTCGCTGGAAACCCGATCGGGAGGTCTTTACCGATATTGCAGTGGACGCTTCCTATTATGAAGATATCCTGCAAAAGCAGGCGGTGGTCAACGCAGGGCTGACCTTCATCTTTAAAAACGAAACCGAAAAAGGCTTTGAGACCAAAGAATACTGCTATAAGGAAGGCATCACCGACTATGTGCGGGAGCTTTTGGGGGAGGACAGCCTTTCCCAGCCGGTCTTCTGGCAGGATGAGCGGGTGGGCCGCGATCGGGAGGATCGCCCCGAATATAAGGTCAAGCTTTCGGCTTGCGTTGCCTTCTCCAACCGCGTCAATTTGATCGAATATTATCATAACTCCAGCTTTTTGGAGCACGGCGGTGCCCCCGATAAAGCGGCGCGGATCGCCTTTGTGGCGGAGGTGGACGCCTATCTGAAGAACAACGGAAAATATAATAAGGGCGAAAGCAAGATCACCTTTGCAGATGTTGCCGATTGCCTGGTCTTTGTTTCCAACTGCTTCTCCACCATTACTTCCTACGAAAACCAGACCAAAAAGAGCATCACCAATAAGTTTATCCAAGAATGTACCACCGATTTTCTGCGGCAGAATCTGCGGATCTACTTTATCGAAAATCCCAACGAAGCCGCTAAGATCACCAATCAGATTTTGATCAATAAGCGGGCGCGGGAAAAGAGCGAAAAGGAACGCATCAACGTTAAAAAAGTGCTCTCCGGCTCCATCGATATGGCCAATCGGGTGCAAAAATTTGTCGATTGCCAGACCAAGGATATCTCCAAACGGGAGATCTATATCGTGGAGGGTGATTCCGCGCTGGGCTCTTGTAAGCAAGGGCGGGACAGTAATTTTCAAGCGATCATGCCGGTCCGGGGTAAGATCCTCAACTGCCTCAAGGCGGAATATGCCAAGATCTTTAAGAGCGATGTTATCATCGATCTTTTGAAGGTCTTAGGCTGCGGTGTGGAGATCAGCGGCAAGACCGCCAAGGGCTTGCAGAGTTTTGACCTCAACGCCCTGCGCTGGAATAAGGTCATCATCTGCACCGATGCGGATGTGGACGGTTTCCAGATCCGTACCCTGATCCTGACCATGCTTTACCGCCTGACCCCCACCCTCATCGAAAAGGGCTATGTTTATATTGCGGAATCTCCCCTTTACGAGATCACCGATAAGACCAAAAAGCAGACCTATTTTGCCTATACCGAAAAGGAAAAGGAAGAGATCCTGCAAAAATTGGATGGGCATAAGGTCAAGATCATGCGGAGCAAAGGTTTGGGTGAAAACGAGCCGGAGATGATGTGGCAGACCACCATGAACCCCGAGACCCGCCGCTTGATCAAGGTAACTCCCTCCGATGCGGAAGAGACTGCACGGATGTTTGATATTTTGCTGGGCGATAACCTGGCAGGGCGCAAGGATTATATTGCAACCAACGGTCATCTGTATTTAGATGACTTAGATCTTTCCTAAGGAGGTGCGTAAGAATGGCTAAAAAGAAGCAGCCCGAAAAAGTATATATTGAAAAAGAGCCGATTCCCCAGGGCGTTGTCGAGACCTTAGAGACTAACTATATGCCCTACGCCATGAGCGTTATCCTCTCCCGCGCTATCCCCGAGATCGACGGTCTGAAGCCCGCCCACCGCAAGCTTCTTTATACGATGTATAAAAAGAACCTGCTGCACGGCGAATTGGTCAAAAGTGCCAATATCGTCGGCGCGACGATGACCTTAAACCCCCATGGTGATAGCGCCATCTATGAAACGATGGTCCGCCTCTCCCGCGGCAATGAGGCGTTGCCGCTCCCCTTTGTGGAGTCCAAGGGCAACTTCGGTAAGGTCTATTCCCGCGATATGGCGTATGCCGCCTCCCGCTATACCGAGGCCAAGCTTGCCCCCATCTGCAAAGAGATGTTTGATGATATTGATAAGGATACGGTGGATTTTGTCCCCAACTACGATAACTCCACCACCGAGCCGACCCTGCTGCCGGTCTCCTTCCCCACCATTCTCACCACCCCCAACCAGGGTATCGCGGTGGGTATGGCATCCAACATCTGCTCCTTTAACTTAAGCGAAGTCTGTGATACCGTCATCGCTTTGATGGAAAACCCCGACCATCCCATCGAACTGACGATGCCCGGCCCCGATTTTTCCACCGGCGGCCGCCTGCTGGTCAACCAAAGCCAGATCAAAGAAGTGTATGAAACCGGCCGCGGTTCCATCCGCGTCCGTGCCAAATACGAAGTGGAGCCCAAAGGCAATCTCATCACCATTACCGAGATCCCCTATACCACTACGGTAGAAGCCATCATCGATAAAATTATTGAACTTTATAAGGGCGGCAAGGTTCGTGAACTCAACGATGTGAAGGATATGTCGGATAAGACCGGTATGCGTATCTCCATCGAAATGAAGCGCGGCACCGACCCCGAAAAGCTGATGGCGAAACTCTTTAAGATGACCCCGCTGGAGGATTCCTTCGGTTGCAACTTCAATGTGTTGATCGGCGGCACCCCGATGGTGCTGGGGGTCAAGCAGTTGATCGAAGAATGGATCGCCTTCCGTACCGAATGTATCAAACGCCGCACCTATTTCAATCTCAATAAGGCCAAGGAAAAACTGCACCTGCTGCTGGGTCTGAAAAAGATTTTGCTGGATATCGATAAGGCGGTGCAGATCGTCAAGGATACCGAGCACGAAGAAGAGGTTGTCCCCAATTTGATGATCGGCTTCGGCATCGATGAGATTCAGGCGGAATATATCGCCAATATCAAACTGCGCCATCTGAATAAGGAATATATCCTGCATCGGTTGGAAGAGATCGCGGAGCTGGAAAAAGAGATTGCCGAAATGGAAGCAATCTTAAAGAGCCGCACCAAAGTCTACCGCTTGATCGAAAGCGATCTCAAGCGGATCAAAAAGGTCTACGGCTACCCCCGCAAGACCGAGCTGGTCTATGAAGATCAGATTGAAGTGATCGATGAGACCGACCATATCGAAGATTATCAATGCACCTACTTCCTTTCCAAGGAAGGGTATTTCAAAAAGATCACTCCCCAATCCCTGCGGATGAACAGCGCCCAGAAATATAAGGACGGTGACGGACTGCGGCGGATGGTGGAATCCACTAATAAAGCAGAATTGATCTTCTTCACCTCCAAGCAAAACGCTTATAAGGCCAAGGGCTATGATTTTGAAGATACCAAGGCCAGCCTGCTGGGCGATTACCTGCCCGCAAAATTGGAGATGGAGCCGGATGAGACCGTCGTTGCGATGGCGGTCACCACCGACTATCGCGGCGATATGCTCTTCTTCTTCGAAAACGGCAAGGCAGCGAAGGTCCCCTTGTCTTCCTATAAGACCGTAAGCAACCGCCGCCGCCTCATCAACGCCTATAGCGATAAAGCGCCGCTGGCGGCGATCCTGCAACTGCAAGAAGAGACGGATCTGCTGCTGATCTCGGATAATAACAAGGGCTTGGTGATCCATTCGGCATTGATCCCCGCCAAGACCTCCAAATCCACCCAGGGCGTCAAGGTCATGACCCAAAAGGCAAAGCACACTTTGGTGGATGCCAAGACCGTCGCCGAGGTGGGACTAACCAACCTTTCCTACTACCGCACCAAAAATATCCCTGCGGTCGGTCACCTGCTCCGCCAGGCCGACCTGCCCAGCGATCAAGTCACCCTCTTCGACGAATAAAAAACAAAGCAAAAACCGCCGATACCCCAAATGATTTGGGGTGCGGCGGTTTTCTTTTTTAAAATGCAACATCCTGTTGCGGAAATTTCCCTCAAATGATATAGACTTTTAGGGTCGCTCCTTTTATAATTAAATTAAAGGAGGCGATCCCATGACCTTTGGTGAACGGCTATATCAATTAAGAAAAGAAAAAAATCTATCGCAGGAAGACTTGGCGGAACGGTTGGAGGTCTCCCGTCAATCCGTCTCCCGCTGGGAAAACGGCTCCGCAACTCCCGACTTTGAAAAGACCGTCCGGCTTTCCGAACTATTTGAAACCACCACCGATTATCTCCTAAAAGGAAACACGGCTGCTTCAAAAGCCCCCGATACAGAAGCGGAACTGCCCGCTGCAAAAGGTTCTCTCCCCACTTGGCGCAAAGTCCTCTCCGCTGTCTTTTTGGTGCTTTCGGGAATTGCCACCCTGATCGGGCTCTTTGGCGGGGGATGGTTGGAGTATTATATCGCTGTCCCGCTCCCCCTCGCGATTATGGGACTTCTTCTGCTTTTCAACAAAAAGCGAACCCTCTTGCGGGTGGTCTGGACGTTTTATCTTTTTACCGCAACCTTGCTCTATACCTCTTTAGGATTGAGCTGGAACTATTTCTTTTTGCTCTTTCCCCCCCACCCTGCAGCATTTAATCACTATATACCATCCGGCTTTGTTTTATTTCTGTTGATGCTGGTGGTGGTCATCTATACCGCCTTTACTTTAAGAAAACACCCTGTCAAAAATAAAACTCTGCACTTGTTTGCTCTCTGCTTGATGCCCCTTGCATATCTTCTTCAAGAATTTTGCTCAAATCTCTTATCCAAGTCTCTCATCCATCTGGCATTAGTTCAAGGCAGTCTATATATGGCAATCAATCTACTGATTTACCTCGTTCGACTTGCCATCATTACCGCCTTTGCTGTCCTTCTCGCCCAAACCATTTACAGAATCAAAAAGAAATAACATAACCGCCACCCCAAATGATTTGGGGTGGCGGTTGATTTTATATTGACCAATTTCCTTCCATATAGTATAATAGAAAATAATGGAAAGCCCCCTTGCCAAGGGCAAGGGGGGACTTTTTAACACAAGGGTTGATGTCGATACATCGATGGCAAAAAGGGGGAATCAGACCCGTTTTGCCGTTTTTGTTAAAAATGAGAGAAAATGGATGCGTTCTTTCGATTTCTTCATCTTATCTCCCATTTTAAAATCGTGGAAAAATGAGGTTATTTTTTGATTTCTTTGACCGCAGGCGTATGTCGATACGTCAAGGGCAAAAAATCGGAAAAGAACCCATTTTTACCGATTTTAATTTTTAGTCGTTGCAGCAGCACCACAGCAGGATAATCGCAATGATGATGATCCAGCAGCCATTGTTCTCGAAGAGATCGTTAAAGCAACCGCACATTGTGCATTCCCTCCTTTTTGCTTATTTGCTTTATCTTATGAAGCAGAGCAAAAAGTGGTTACAGAAAGGAATTTTTATGGCAGAAAAAATCTATTCGATTAAAATTAACGAGGCTTTTTCCCAAAAATGCGGTTGCCCGATCTGCAGCCTGCAAAGCCTTTTGGAAGGGGAAGAAATCGAGCGCATTTTGGGTGCGGCAATGATGGAGCCGGATACCCGCAAGGAAACCAACCGCAAGGGCTTTTGCAAAAAACATTTAGAGCTCCTCTCCCAATCGGGCAATAAATTGCCGATGGCGCTGATGCTCTCAACGCATATCGAAGAGCTGGAAGACCGCCTTTTCAAAAAGGACCTCAAGCGCAACAGCGCCGCTTATGGCGAGGCGCGTAAAAGTTGCTATGTTTGCGGGCGGATGAATCTTTTTATGCATCGGGTATTGGATAATATCTGCTATCTTTATTCCTCCGACGAAGCCTTCCGCAAACTTTTCGCCGAGCAGGAATATTTTTGCGAGACCCATAGCGCACGCCTGCTGGAGATGGCGGAAAAGACGCTTTCCAAAAAGGAGCGCGCCGCTTTCAACGATGCTTTGAACCAATGCAACCGCACCTATCTGGAAACGCTGAAAGAGGATCTGGATTGGTTCTGCAAAAAATTCGATTACCGCTATGCCAAGGAGGATTGGAAAAACTCCAAGGATTCCATCGAGCGGGCTGTAAAATACTTAAGGTGACACTATGAACAAGCAAAACGAACGTTGCACGCCGGTTTATTATCCGGTAAAGGAAGAGATCCTTTGCGCTGTCACACACGGCATCGGTGCCCTTTTTGGTATCTATGCGTTAATTAAGATGGTCGTCGACTCCGCCACTCGCGGCAATGCTTGGGCGGTGGTAGCCGCCGCCATCTACGGCGCATCGCTGATCATTCTCTATACCATCTCCACCCTCTCCCACGCGCTGACCGCGCGAACAGCAAAAAAAGTCTTTCGCATTTTGGACCATGCCACCATCTTTTTGCTGATCGCAGGGACCTATACTCCGGTGACCTTGATCACCCTGCAGGGCGGCTGGGGATGGAGCATCTTTGGATTTCAATGGGGATTGGCGGCTTTGGGCATTGTGATGGGCAGCCTTTTCCTCGACCGATTTAAAAAGATTTCTTCCTATATATATTTATTGATGGGCTGGGCGATCATCGCCGCCGCTTACCCGATGCTGCAAAAAATGGCACCCGCAGGGCTGGTTTATATGCTGGGCGGCGGTCTCTTTTATTCGGCAGGGATCCTGCTTTACCGCTCCAAAAGCCCTTATACCCACTTCCTGATGCATCTTTTTACATTGATCGGATCGCTGCTGCAATACCTGTCAATCATCCAATATGTCCTCCCAATGACCTTCTGAAAAGAAGGTCATTTTCTTTTAAAAAGTTACAACTCTGTAACTTTTTAGCCCAAAACGCTTGACAAATACCGATTTATCGGTTATACTGTGTAACGGTTTTGTAATTCTTTCGGCCATTTTGTAATGAAATGACCGCGAATTGCATAAATTGGAAATGAAAATCCAAACTAAGGGCGGATGCACGCAAAACCAAATCTAACCCGCATCTGTCGCGAATAAGGAGTTCGTTTTATATGTTACACATTAAGAATAAGTTGATTGCCCTTTGGCAAAAGGCGATCAAGGTCAGCGTACCGCAGTTAAAAAGAGCGGCTCGGCTGATGATGCGTCATCGTATCGCCACCACCGTTGTCTGCAGTTTGCTTACCCTTTCGATGCTGATGTCTGTCGTCACCGTATCCATCCATAAGGTGACTGTGCTGGACGATGGCGAGCAGGTTGCCAAGTATTATTCGGTATTTACCGATGAAGAATCCATCCTGGAGCGTAATGACCTTCTTTTAGGCGAAGGCGATGAAACCAAGCTCACCGAGGATGGCGGAGAGGTTACCCTTTCCATTGCACGCGCCTTCCCCACCTATGTGTTCGCGGATGGCGAAAAGACAGTTGTGCTTTTAGCCAAAGGTACCGTTGCCGATGCTTTGAAAAAAGCGGGGATCACCTGCGGCGCGGAAGATCTGGTGGATCACCCCTTGGATCAGAAGCTGGAGAGCGGCATGGAGATCAAAGTTGATCGGGTCTGCACCAAGACAGTGGAAGAGACCGAAGAGATCGAATATGATACCAAAAAACTCCGCACCGATGATCTTTATGTCGGCAACAGCCGCGAGATCCAAAAGGGCAAAAACGGCGAAAAGAAGTTGACCTATGCGGTCACTTATGTCAACGGCGAAGAAACCGAGCGGAAACTCATTAGCGAAGAGGTTCTCGAAGAGCCGGTGGAACGCATTGTGGAGATCGGAAGCAAGATCAAATCTTCTTTCATGACCACCTCCTCCACCCCTAAAAACTATGTAAAAAGAATGGCGATGGAATGTACCGCGTATGCTGCCGGCGGCAGTACCGCAACCGGCCGCCCCGCCCAATGGGGTGTCATCGCAGTCGACCCGCGGGTCATTCCGCTGGGAACCCGCGTCTATGTGGAATCCGCCGACGGTAAATATATCTATGGTGAGGCCATCGCCGCCGATGTGGGCAGCGCGATCAAGGGCAATATCATTGATATCTGCGTCAATTCCACCGCCGAAGCCTACCGCTTCGGAAGAAGAACCGTGAACGTCTATATATTAGGCTAAATCAAAAAAGACGAGTTTTAAACTCGTCTTTTTTATTTTTCATAAGAAATTCTCATATTGTCGGGCAGAGCCGAAGCATCGAACCGATAATGGGCGGTAACATTGGCGCGGGGCAGATAATCTTCTTCCCGTTGGAATTGACCGCCGTTATGGAGAATATAGGGCTGCCCCTTGGCATTGCGCCGATCGGAAACAATGCCGATATGCTTATCCCTGCCGAAGATGACGATATCGCCCGGCTGCCATTGATCAATTTCATCAATATCGGTCGTTTGCGCTTTAGCATAGTGCTCGAAAAAGATATGCAGGTTGGTCACTCGCCGAAAATCGATATTGGCATCCGCCTTTTCGATACGCGGATAGGCCTCCATACGCGCACGGACATCCGCATCCACCATCAACCGCAAAGAATAGCCCGCCTCTTTAAAAGCGCGCCAGACCAGATCGGTGCAGACCCCTTCGTTTTCGGGCGGATAGCCCCCTTGGTAATAGGCACTGTGATAGCGTGGTCTGTTTTTGGCATCCGCTTTCGCGCCTGCCAAAAGATCAGCATAATCTTCGATGCCGTCGCCATCAAAATCCACCGTACTCCGAACGGTCTGAATCCCAAAATCCTCGGCTGAATAGGTTTTCTTCGGCAGAAACCCAAACCAACACCAAAGCAACAGTACCACAATCGCTATAAGCGGCAAAAGCCACCAAAGTTTTTTCTTCATCGGATCACCTTCTCTGCGCGAATGGCTTGCGCTTGCTCTTCATCCACCACGCCATAGCGCACCATTTTATCGACTACCTGCTGCCGCCGCTGCTCCGCCAATTCGGGGTGAACATGGGGCGCATACGCCGAGGGCGCGTTGGGCAGCCCTGCCAGCAGGGCACATTCGCCGTCGGTCAACTCCATCGGCGTTTTATCCAGATAAAACTGCGCCGCATCATAAAGGCAATACTGCCCGCCACCATAGTAGATGACGTTGATATAAAGTTCTAAAATCTCGTCCTTTTCCAGATTCTTTTCGATCTCCCACGCCATAAAAGCTTCGGCGATCTTGCGCTCCGCCGAGCGGGCATTGGAAAAATAAAGGTTCTTTGCTAACTGC
Organism: Eubacteriales bacterium; assembly: GCA_045602565.1. GTDB lineage: Bacteria > Bacillota > Clostridia > Oscillospirales > QAKW01 > QAKW01. Next base: position 21,231 of record JAZSBU010000087.1, read on the forward strand.
TGGGTGATGGTGCTGCCGCCTTCCCGCAACTCGCCCAACCGAATATTGTTCCAGATGGCTCTGATCAACCCCAGGGCATCCACACCGCGATGGCTGTAAAAACGATGGTCTTCCGCGGCAATCACCGTTTGGGGATAGATTTCGGGCATCTGCTCCAAGGTGGTGTAGGACGCCATATTCTGCACCGAAGCCACCTTTTGATCCAAAGGCGTTTCCCCCAGTGCCTCTTTAAAGGCAGAATAACCCTTCACACCATAGAAACCACCGACCGCCACAATTAGAATAACTGCCGATAGCAATATCCATAAAAATATCTTTTTCAAAGTTTTGATCATTTTAAAACTTCCTTAAAAAAAGCTTTTTTCTTTATAATATCATAACAATTTCCCTACCGCAATGCAACGGAGTTATTATTTACAATTCTTTTATTTTTGAAAATATAAAAACCAAAGACCGTTCAAATTGAATGAAGATCTCGTTGGGGTGATCCCGACGGCGTATATCGATACGCCGAGCGGTCACACCGACGGGAAGACATAAAAAAGAACCTGCTTTTCAGCAGGTTCTTTCCTTATCTTGTCGGTCTTCGCCAATTTCAACGGTCTTATTCAAGTTCGAAGGCACCGGTGTAAAGCTGATAGTATTTTCCTTTTTCGGCGATCAGCTTTTCGTGGTTACCCCGCTCGATGATCCGCCCTTGCTCCAACACCATAATGACGTCGGCATTTCGAACGGTGGAAAGGCGGTGGGCAATGACGAAAACAGTTCGGCCCTTCATCAGCCGATCCATCCCCTTTTGCACCAAGGCTTCGGTGCGAGTATCGATGGAGGAGGTGGCTTCGTCCATAATCATTACCGGAGGATCGGCCACCGCGGCACGGGCGATGGAAAGCAGCTGCCGCTGGCCTTGGGAAAGGTTGGCACCGTTGGCGGTCAGCATCGTCTGATACCCTTCGGGCAGGCGGCGGATGAAATCATCGGCATTGGCCAATTTCGCCGCTTGGATACACTCTTCATCGGTGGCATCCAATTTGCCGTAGCGGATGTTTTCCATTACCGTACCGGTAAAGAGATTGGTGTCCTGCAAGATCACGCCGAGAGAGCGGCGCAGGTCGCTCTTTTGAATTTTATTGATGTTGATGCCGTCGTAGCGAATCTTACCGTCAGCAATATCGTAAAAGCGGTTAATAAGATTGGTAATGGTGGTCTTGCCCGCGCCGGTAGCGCCGACAAAGGCAACCTTTTGACCGGGCTCGGCATAAAGGGTGACATCGTGGAGCACCATTTTTTCAGGTACATAGCCGAAATCCACATGATCCAGCACCACATCGCCCGCCAGTTTGGTATAGGTGACGGTCCCTTCTGCCTGATGGGGATGCTTCCAAGCCCACATCCCTGTCCGTTCGGGACATTCGATGATCTCACCGTTTTCTTCGCGGCAGTTGACCAGCTTGACATAGCCCTCATCGGTTTCGGGTTGCTGGTCCATCAAGGCAAACAACCGCGCAGCGCCTGCCTGCGCCATCACCACCGCATTGACCTGCTGGGAAATTTGGGAGATATTGGCGCAGAATTGGCGGGTCATATTGATAAACGGCACCACCGCCGCAATGGTCAAGGGCGCGCCGAAGCCAACCAACGAAAGATTGGGGACCTTTAAGATCATCAGCGCACCGCCGGCGACAGCGACGGCAACATACATAATATTGCCGATATTGCCCAGAATAGGCATCAAGATATTAGCGAATTTATTGGCGCTCTCGGCATCCTTGAAGAGTTGCTCGTTCAAGCCATCGAAATCGGCTTTGGTCCGCTCTTCGTGATTAAAGACCTGCACCACCTTTTGGCCGGTCATCATCTCTTCCACAAAGCCTTCCATCTTACCCATCGATTGCTGCTGACGGACAAAGTAGCGGGCACTGTTTCCACCCACCGTCTTGGTGACGGCAAACATCGCCGCCACACCCAACAATACGACCATAAACATCCATAAGCTGTAGTAGGACAGAATGGAGACACACATGGTGATAATCACGATCGCGTTGAGCAGGTTGGGCAAACTTTGGGAAATGAGCTGACGCAGAGTATCAATATCATTGGTATAATGGCTCATAATATCGCCGTGGGTATGGCTATCGAAATAGCGCAGCGGCAACCGCTGCATACTCCCAAACATCCGCACCCGCATCTTATGCAAAAAGCCTTGGGTGACGATCGCCATCAAGCGATTATAGGTAAAGGAGCAAGTCAGCGCCACCGCATAGACGCAGATCAAAATCAACGTCAGCTTCCCAATCTCGCCCGAAACAGCCGCAAGACCTGCGTCCCAGCCGGCCTCTTTACCGATCGCCAAGCCTTGCTCGATCAACTTGATAGTTTTATTCATAAAAAGCGAAGGCAAGGTGGCCGAAACGGCGGAGATCAATAAGCAGACCGCTACCACCGAAAGATGGATGGGATAGTCCTTAAATAATAACTTGATCACACGACCCAAAGTACCCTTGGGGACTTTGATGGGCGGGCGGGTATCGATCTTCTTAGGCATCTTCCCCACCCCCTTTGGTCTGCGAATGGTATACTTCCTGATAGATCTCGTTACGCGCTAAAAG
>JAZSBU010000088.1:0-2817 GCA_045602565.1 Eubacteriales bacterium
TTCCTCACGCGTTACTCACCCGTCCGCCACTAAGTTCAAACAAAAATCTGCCGAAGCTTCAATTCGTAAGAACTCCGTTCGACTTGCATGTGTTAGGCACGCCGCCAGCGTTCGTCCTGAGCCAGGATCAAACTCTCTAAATAAAATTTAATTCAAGTTCAATATCCAGCTCATAACAAATTCTCTTTCAAAACTGGCTTAAAAGTTCTTTTGTTAATCGCTTTCGCCACAGCAGATTTTCTGCCATGGACTTTACAATTAACGGGTCCTTCTTTTATGATGCTGTTCAATTTTCAAGGTTCATTGCTTGCCCGCTTTTTCGGTTTCCGCCTCGATTGAAACGGCTCCTTTTTTTTGCGGGTGCTCGAATATAATAACATTTTATAAAGGGTTTGTCAACACTTTTTTTAAAATTCTTCAGGTTTTTTCAAAAAATGCGAAAAACCACAAAAATGCCATTTACTATGAAAAAGATATGGATATTTCGCACAATTTTATTGCATTGGATTTGCCTCATAACCTTTGGATTCCAATAAGTCGATCATATTTTGGGTATTCTTTTCGTTGTTCCCGATCACACCGTTGACGCGGACCAGAAATTCGCCTTCTTCTTTTTCGGCGATCTCATAAAGAGCGTTCGCTGCCTTTACAACGCAATCGTTTTTCATAGAAAAGGTAAATAGGTCTTTCTCTACGATATCCAATGCATTATCGGTGACGCCAATACAGTTAATACACATATTAAAAGCGGTAAAATCCATTTTTGCCGAATAGCTTTCGCCATCTTTGGTCTGATAGGACACCACCACGCTCTGGACCCCGAAAAAGCTGACCAGAAGGATCGCGCCCAATAAGCCTACGATATAAAACTTATATTGCTGCCAAAAGGATTCTTTTTGCTCTGTCTTTTTTGCTGCCATAAAAATATCTCACAATCTTTTAAATTTTTGTTTCTTTTTTGCTTCATATATATTATAATGAGAATGAACCACACCAAAGGAGGTTTCATTATTTGAGTATTATATCACAAGATTTTAATCAATACAAGAAGTTTTCACATATTCACTTTGTCGGGATCGGCGGCGTTTCGATGTCTTCCTTGGCACTGATCTTAAAGCAACAAGGGAAAACCGTCACCGGTTCGGATAGCGGGAACGGCCCGACCATCCAAAAGCTGAAGGATGCGGGAATTACTGTTTACCCCACCCACGCCACCGAAAATGCCGTTGGTTGCGATCTTTTGGTATACACCGCGGCGATCTCCGACAACAACCCCGAATTAGTCTATGCCCGCGAGAATGAAATTCCGATGATGGAACGCGCCGTCTTGCTTGGGTATATGATGGCGGAATTCAAAAAATCCATCGCTGTTTCGGGAACCCACGGAAAGACGACGGTGACCTCCCTGCTTTCTTCGGTCTTTAATGCGGCAAATGCGGATCCGACGGTGATGGTGGGTGCCAATCTCAAAGCCATCGGCGGAAACTATTGTCTGGGAAACAGCGATTTTGCGGTTTATGAGGCTTGCGAATATGTCAATTCCTTCCACCACTTCTTCCCCAACTGCGCTATCATCTTAAATATCGACGAAGATCATCTGGATTTCTTCAAGGATTTAGACGCCATCAAAAAATCCTTTATCCGCTTTACCGAGAATATCGATAAGGACGGCTTTTTAGTCATCAACGGTGATGATGAAAACTGCAAATGCGTCATGGAGCAGTACAACGGAACGATTTTGACCTTTGGCTTAGATAAAGCAAATACCTGCTATGCTGAAAACATTTCGGTTCGGAGCGGGTGCGCTTCCTTTGATCTGTTTTATAAAAATGAATTTCAAGTACATATCGATCTGAATATTCTCGGCAACCACAACATTACCAACAGCCTTGCTGCCGCCTGCGCTGCCTTCCATTACGGGTTGACCGCCGAGAATATCAAAAAGGGCTTGGAGCAATTTACCGGTGCCGACCGCCGCTTTGAGCTGAAAGGTCTTTGCAACGGCGCGCGGATCATCGACGATTATGCCCACCACCCCACCGAGATCACCGCCACATTAAACAGCGCCAAGCAAGCAGCGGAGCATTTGGTCTATGTGGTGTTCCAGCCCCATACCTTTACCCGCACCTTTTATTTGATGGAGGAGTTTGCCAAAGCGCTTTCCATCGCCGATCGGGTCATTTTGACCGACATTTATGCCGCAAGAGAGATCAACAAAGTCGGTGTGAACATTTTAGACCTGCGGGATCAAATCCCCAACGCCCGCTATATCAGCAAATTTGAAGATATCGCCGAGACTTTGAAGAACGAGTTGGTGGATGGCGACATCGCCATTTTGATGGGTGCCGGAAATGTGAATACCATCGCGAAATTGCTGGTAGAGTAATACGAACCAAGATACAGACACAAAGCCTTCGGCTAAGCCGAAGGCTTTGTTTTATAACAGCAATCCCTCAGTCAAAACCTGCGGTTTTGTCAGTTCCCTTTGCACAAAGAATCCACCGCGACCTTACGAACGGATCGTGCACAATTCATTTGTGCAGACATACAAATGATTTGTATGTGTTTATACCAATTCATTTGGACTATTTCGGTCCAATTCATTTGGTACAGATTACAGTGGTTTGTACCCCAAATGATTTGGGTTTTGGTGCACAATTCATTTGTGCAGACATACAAATGATTTGTATGTGTTCGTACCAATTCATTTGGTACGAAAAAAACGGTACGATGAGGGCATCGTCCCCTACAAAAATAATACGGATACCCCAAATGATTTGGGGTATCCGTATTGTTTTTTCGAAACCGTTCAAATTG
>JAZSBU010000089.1:0-6363 GCA_045602565.1 Eubacteriales bacterium
GACCGAAGCCGCCCAGGAAATAGCAGCCGCCGGCAACGATGATGGCAAAGATGGAGGAGATGACCGTTCCTTTTTTGATATCGGGTTCTTTGCGGATGGAGTAGAATTTACCCACCATCTGCGGCAAGCCCCAAGTACCCAGCGAAGTCAGCAGGACGACAAAGAGCAAAAAGACCGGATCGGCGCCCAGGAACGAAGTGAACTCCCAGCCGCCGTTTGCGCCGGTCGCCAAGCCTTCCATGGCACCGTTCAGACCGCCGTGCTGATTGAGCACCGCTAAAATGACTGCCACGATACCAAAGAGCATGACGATTCCTTGGATGAAATCGTTGATGGCGGTAGCCATATAGCCGCCCACCAGAACGTAGATCGCCGTCAGCACCGCCATAACGATGACGCAGACGGAATAATCAATGCCGGGGAACGCCATCGCAAAGAGGCGGGAAAGACCGTTATAGAGCGAAGCGGTATAGGGGATCAGGAACAAAAAGGTAATGCAGGAGGCGGCGATCTTCAGCGATTGGGAATCAAAGCGATTGCCGAAGAAATCGGGCATCGTCTTGCTCTCTAAATGCTGGGTCATAATGCGGGTACGCCGCCCTAAGATCACCCAAGCCAGCAGCGAGCCGATAAAGGCGTTGCCCAAGCCGATCCAGGTGGACGCCACGCCGAATTTCCAGCCGAACTGACCGGCATAGCCGACAAAGATAACGGCGGAAAAATAGGAGGTTCCATAGGCAAACGCCGTCAGCCAAGGGCCGACCGAGCGACCGCCCAGAACAAAGCCGTTGACGTCGGTGGAGTTTTTACGGCAATAAAAACCGACGCCGATCATAATGGCAAAAAAGACAACTAAAAACAAGGAAATAATCACGGTGTTCATAATTAAACGCTCCTTTTCATATTTTTAAGATTTATTTTGAGAAGCGACCAATTGCTCCGAACCGTAGATCTTACGCAGCTTGGGCTTTTCAATTTTACCGGTGGGGTTGCGGGGAACTTCGGCGAAGATGATCTTGCGGGGGCGCTTATAGCGGGGCATCCCCAGGCAGAACTCTTGGATCTCTTCTTCGGTACAGTCCATACCAGGCTTGATCTGGATAATGGCGGCGGCAATTTCGCCCAACCGCTCGTCCGGCAGGCCGATGACCGCCACATCGCCGATCTTTTGGTGGGCGGCCATAAAGTTTTCGATCTCGACAGGGTAAAGGTTTTCACCGCCCGAGATGATGACATCCTTTTTGCGGTCGACCAGGAAGATGAAACCGTCTTCGTCGGTCATCGCCATATCGCCGGTATAGAGCCAGCCATCCTTTAAGGAAGCGGCGGTGGCTTCGGGGTCGTTATAGTAGCAGACCATCACACCGTCGCCCTTGACGCAAAGCTCACCCACATCGCCCTGAGGGACTTCGTTGCCCTCGGTATCGACGATCTTGACCTGCCAGCCATAGCCGGCTACGCCGATGGCACCCACCTTACGGACGTTCTCCACCCCCAGATGGACCGCGCCCGGACCGATGGATTCGGAAAGGCCGTAGTTGGTGTCGTATTGATGGTTGGGGAAGTATTCCAGCCAACGCTTAATTAAGCTTTGGGGCACCGGCTGTGCGCCGATATGCATCAACCGCCATTGCTTGAGATGATATTCGGAAAGCTGCAGTTCGCCCCGATCCAAGGCGTTGAGAATATCCTGCGCCCAGGGCACTAAGAGCCATACGATGGTGCAACGTTCCTCCGAAGCGGCTTGCAGGATTTGGTGGGGGTTGGTGCCCTTGAGCAACACCGCCTTGCTGCCCGCGATCAGCGAGCCGAACCAGTGCATCTTGGCGCCGGTATGATACAGGGGCGGGATGCAAAGGAAGACATCTTTTTCCGTTTGGCTGTGGTGTTTTTGCTCCACGATCGCCGCGTGCATCAGCGCGCGGTGCAGATGCAAGATCGCTTTGGGGAATCCGGTGGTGCCGGAAGAGAAGTAGATGGCGGCTTCGTCTTCGGGGCTTAAGTAAACGCCGGGCGCCTGGGAAGAAGCATCGGCGGTCAGTTCGCGGTAATCTTCCGCAAAATCGGGGCAACCGCTGCCGGCAAAGATCAGCAGGCGCTCTCTGCCGATCTTATCGGCGATCTGCTCTACCCGCCCGATGAATTCGGGTCCGAAGATCAGCGCATTGGCCTCGGCAAGATTTAAGCAATATTCAATTTCGGGGGAACTGTAGCGGAAATTCAAAGGCACCGCTAAGGCGCCCGCCTTTAAGATGCCGAAATAGATGGGCAGCCATTCCAGGCAGTTCATCATCAGGATCGCCACCTTATCGCCGCGGCGGATCCCCCGCGCGATCAAAGCGTTGGCGACGCGGTTGGCCTTTTCGTTAAAGACGCTCCAGGTGATCTCGCGGCGGTAATGCCCGCGGGCGGCAGGTTCCACCAGATCATATTCCCGCCAGGTGCGGCGGCGATTTTCGGGCAGCTCGGGGTTGATCTCCACCAGCGCCACCTCCGCGCCCTTTTGGGCGGCGTTTCTTTCCAATAAATCAACGATCGTCATTTTGAAATACTCCTTTTTCCAAATAAAAAAGCCCTTTGGCTTAAAAATAAGCCAAAGGGCGAAATAAATTCGCGGTACCACCTTTGTTCACCTGCTTTTCGCAAAGCAAGCCTCACCAAGTATCCATCAATACTCTGCCGCCGTAACGCAGCGGATGCGACGCATCTTTCAATGCGCGGCTCGCAGAAGCGTATTTCCGAAAAAGTTCTCTGCCGCCTTTCACCAACCGGCGGCTCTCTGAAAGCAGAATCAAATTCGTACTGAGTCTTCCGTTCATTGCCTTTTGAAAATATGAACCTATTTTAACGCGGTTTTGCAAGGTTGTCAAGCACTTTTTAGTAATTTAGCGAAAAAAAGCGAGCGAATTTTTCGCTCGCTTAAAAATCATTTTCTTTTCTTGGCTTTGATGGCAAAGATCACACCGCCGACAGCGATCAGCACCGCCGCGCCGATGGGAAGGAGATACCAAAGGGAGAAGGAGGGATCCTCTTTCTTTTTCTTGCCCTCGTCCTCGTCCTCATCATCCATCTGCTTATCGGTGACGGTGAGGTTGCCGTATTCATCCTCTTCCACCTCCAGGCGACCCGCTTCGGATTGATCTTCCTTATCATAAAGGATGACACCGGTGGTGTTGCCCTCTTTATCCTTTTCATATTCCGCATCGTATTGGACGGATTCTTCGGATTTATCGGGGTAGTATTCGATCGCCTGATCGCCGTCGAAATACCAATCCCCGCCCTGCGTTTCCTCTTTTTCGGGAGCAGGCTCAGTTAGGGTACCGCCCTCGGTAACCTTCACCTGCGCGGGGACCAAAAGCGGGTTGGAAACAGGGGAGAGATCGTCATCGTTTTGGCTGAAGGTATAATCGTATACATCGATGATCGAGCCTTTGGGGTCCTTCGGCATACCGATGATTCTGAAGGAAACATTGAGCAGATCCATAGTCCCCTCCAGCAGGTTCCCTTTGACAGCAACGGCGGCGACCTTGATCATCTTCTTGCCCTCAATATCGGCGTTGGTGTTGACCACCATCAAGCCGTTGAGGTACATTTTCTGATAATCGCCGGTCGGCTGGAGCACCGCGGGATCATAGGATAATGTGGTTTCATAGGCAACGCAGGCGGGTGCGTTTTCCACCGAGAGTACCACCTTGACCACGTCCCCGACCTTTCCTTCGCCGCCCTTGAGGCGGTAGGTCATTGCAGAGGTATCCGCAAAGGCGGTGGGGGTGAGCATCAATAGCGCTAAAATAAGACATACAATTCGTTTCATATTTTATAAGTAATTCCTTTCATTTATCATTCATGGACGACTTTATTATAGCATTGGTGCCGCAGGAATGTCAATATAAAGGAAGAAAGGGATTTGCCGCCAAGTGTTTTTTTGAGAGAATGATCGCGTTTTTTTGTTTAAATTCTGTTGACAAAAAACGCGGTTTTTGGTAACATAAAAGTGTATTTTGTAATATTAAAGGGAGCGGGCGGAAATGAAAGCATTGGAAGAGCGGATCTTAAAAGACGGCAAGGTTTTGCCCGGTCATGTTCTGAAGGTGGGCAACTTCCTAAACCACCAAATCGATACCCCCTTTATGATGGAGATGGGTAAGGAAATCGCCCGCATCTTCGAGGGGGACAAGCCTACCAAGATCCTCACCATCGAAGCCTCCGGCATCGCGTTGGGGATGGCGGCGGCCGCAGCGATGGATCTGCCTTTAGTATTTGCCAAAAAGAAAAAGTCCATCAACGTGGAGGATGATCTCTACAGCACTATCGTTCATTCCTATACCCATAATATCGATTACCGCGTGGTGGTCAGCAAGGAAAACCTGCTGCCCGATGAGCGGATTTTAATTGTGGATGATTTTCTTGCCAACGGTTGCGCTATTCGCGGATTGATGGATCTGGTGGCGCAGGCGGGCGGCAAGGTGATTGGTTGCACCACCGCCATCGAAAAAGGCTTTCAGGGCGGCGGCGATCAGCTGCGCGCCGAGGGGGTTAAGGTAGAATCCTTGGCGATTGTGGACGAGATGACCGATCATTCGCTGAAATTCCGCGCTCAATAACGGTAATAACCGCAAAAAGCGGTATTATAAAAATTATTTTATTGGAGGGAAAGACCAATGAAAAAGCTGATCTCTTTGCTGCTGATTGCTATGATGCTCTTCACCATGGCAGCCTGCGGCGCAAACAATGCGAAAGATGAACTGAAGGTAGGCTTCATCTTCCTGCACGACGAGCAATCTACCTACGACAAGAACTTTATTGACGCTGCTATCGCTGCTTGCGAGAAGATGGAAGTCACTATGGTTCAGAAGACTCAGATCCCCGAATCCAACGAATGCTATGATGCTGCTGTTGAATTGATCGAGTCCGACGGTTGCGACATTATCTTTGCCGATAGCTTCGGTCATGAAAACTTCTTGATCAAAGCTGCCAAAGAGTATCCCGATGTTGAATTCTGCCATGCGACCGGTACTCAGGCTCACACCGCCGGTTTGGCAAACTTCCACAATGCATTTGCTCATATCTATCAGGGCAGATACATGGCCGGTGTTGTTGCCGGTATGAAGCTCAACGAGATGATCGCCAATAAGGAGATCACCGCTGAAGAAGCGAAGATGGGCTATGTTGGTGCTTTCACCTTTGCCGAAGTTATGTCCGGTTACACCTCTTTCTATCTGGGCGCGAAGTCTGTTTGCCCCAGCGTAACCATGGATGTGAAGTTCACCGGTTCTTGGTATGATGAGCAGAAGGAAAAAGAAGCCGCTCAGGCTTTGATCTCCGGCGGCTGTGTTCTGATCAGCCAGCATGCCGACTCGATGGGTGCTCCCACCGCTTGCGAGACCGCAAAGGTTCCCAACGTTTCCTATAACGGTTCCACCGCGGCTGCTTGCCCCGAGACCTTCCTGATCTCCTCCAGAATCAACTGGGCTCCCTACTTCGAGTATATGATCACCCAGGTTCAGAACGATGCTGCCATCGCGGCCGACTGGGCAGGTACCATCGAGAATGGTGCCGTTGCTCTGACCGAGCTGGGCAAGAACGTTGCCGAAGGCACCGCCGATAAGCTGGCCGAAATCGAAAAAGGCCTGAAGGACGGCACCATCAACGTATTCGACACCGCAAACTTCACCGTTGGCGGTAAGAAGATCGACAGCTACATGGCTGACGTTGATACCGATGCTAAATTCGAGAAGGATACCGAGGTTGTTACCAACGGTATCTTCGAAGAATCCAAGTATCGTTCCGCTCCTTATTTTGATGCTGAAATCGACGGTATCACCTTGCTGGATCGTAACTACGGTTAATCCGATTTAATTTAAGGCGGGGCGCCTCGCCCCGCCTTAATTTCTTTGAATGGAACACTGAAACCCGCACCGATGTAAATAATCGGTGCGGCTTTGAGCGTTTTAAAAAGGGAGGACGACTATGGCAAACCAAGCGGCAATCGAGCTGAAAAATATCACCAAGACCTTTGGCAGCGTTGTGGCAAATAAAAACGTCAATTTAGTTGCCAACCGCGGTGAGATCCTTTCCATTCTGGGGGAGAACGGCAGCGGGAAAACGACGCTGATGAACATGATCTCCGGTATCTATTTCCCCGATGAAGGCGAGATCTTCATCGACGGCGAACCGGCGGTCATCGCATCGCCGAAGGATGCCTTTGATTATAAGATCGGTATGATCCATCAGCATTTTAAACTGGTGGATGTCTTTAGTGCGACTGAAAATATCATTTTGGGGCTGGAGGAGCAGGGTCGCTATAATTTAAAGGCGGCAGAAGGGCGGATCAGCGCCATCTGCGTGCAATACGGTTTTGAG
>JAZSBU010000090.1:0-1704 GCA_045602565.1 Eubacteriales bacterium
CGTGTGCAACGCGGATACGCTCATGCTTGTATCCAGACCGCCCACATAGGTAACGAATATTTCTTTGGTATATTTATTCGAATCCTGCCCGGTAACATTGCCGCCGGAATCCACCGCCACCGAATCGAATCGAACAAAGAACGAGGCGGTCACCTTCGCGCCATGCTCCCATTCGCCCACCAGCGAGATCGCGCCTTTAATCTGATATTGCAACAACTCCTCCCAGACCAGCGTGGTATTGGCGGCAAGGATGATATCCGTTCCTTCGATCCGCCAGCCCTTAAACTGCGCCACGCGGGAAAGGCCGGTATTGTTGTTGTTCACCTGGCCCGCAACCGTTTGCTGCGAAATATTATGAAGCGTTGCGGATGCGCCTTCACTATAAAGATCAGAAAGGGTGGTAACCGCTGTTCCTGCCAAGGTAGGCTTGGTCGAAACCGTCGCAGAATTCAATGTGGGGAAGTTGACATCGTAGTGCACCGTCACCTCGGTAATGGGACCCAGCTTGGTACCGTAGTAGGTGGATTTGCTTCGGACCGTAACGCTCTCCCCTGCCTGATAGGTTTGGGTGCCTGCGGCATTGGACCATTCATAATTTTCCGCAGGGAAGGTAAAGGTGCTGTTTGTCCGAACATAATGGGTATCGACATATCCTTCGGGGTATTCCAGCGTTACGCTATAAAAGCCAAAGGACGTTGTGGACGAGGTATAGCCGGCGGGAACCAGCCGGACATAGCGGGTGCTGGTGCGCGCATTGGAGCGCGCGTTATAGAAGATTCGGGCGGTGGTTGCTCCGATATTCAGCGATGATCCGGAATAGCCGGTGGTTCGGGATGTGGAGGAAACAATGCCGAAGTTTCCTGCGGTATACGAAGTGCCCAACGATTGATTGACCATCTGCAATAGGTCCGCGGTCTGCACATATCCATCGTAGCGATTATTGGTTCCGCTGGAGCTGCTGCTCGTTGTAAAAGGCAGGGTGCCGATGCATTGCCAGGAGCCATCGATATAAACATAAATGTTTGCTTTATTCGCGGTGGTATCCGGCTCGCTCCCCACCGCATAGGTAGAAGCGCTGCCGCTAAGAAGCGGATTGCTTTGCTCCAGCTCGATAAATCCTTCGGTCTGCGGCTGCTCTTGCTGCACTGTGGAGAGATTGTTCAACTCTTCGTTGAGAACGATATCCGGCAGCGTTTCTTCTTCGGCAATGGTTGCATTGAGCGCCGCCACCGTTTGCTGCTCCATTCCGCCCTCGGCGGTGGGAGCATTGAGATCTTTATTAAAGATCAATGCGCCGGAAACGGTGCTGTCGATAACCCCCTCCAGCGATTGCCCTTCCGCCATCATCCCGAAAACGCCATCGATATTATTATCTTCCAGCAGAACGATATAGCAGTTCTCATTATGGGAATGGGCGGTCTTTTCGCATTGCAGAAAATCGCCTTGATAACATTCGTCGGTATGTACGTGCTCCGCGATGCCGCACCGCAGCTCCTGCTCCAGCGCCAACGCAGGCAACATCCCCCGGTAAAAAACGCCGATGCCCAGCCCGATGCAGAGCAGCCCTGTCCACACCCAAAGCAGGATGCGCCCGATATTTAATTTTCTTCGGGTGAAATTGCTCATATCAGTTCAATGAAACGATTACCTTTCCGATCATTCGATCTTGATCTACCGAGCCGATCTCTTTCAATCGGCTGTCCA
>JAZSBU010000091.1:0-11806 GCA_045602565.1 Eubacteriales bacterium
GGTAGGGTTTTGGAAAGATGCGGACGAACTGAAACAAAAGAATCGCACAGCAAACCGCTGGCAACCGCAGATCGATGGGCAACAAGCGAAATCCAAAATGGATCGATGGCGCAAAGCAGTCGCCGCCGCAAGATTATTTAAATAGAAAAAGAACTCCATCATGGAAGGTGGAGTTCTTTTTTATTGATCTCTCGCATTAGCCGGGTCAAAAGGATGGTGGATAAAATAGCGGCGAGCGCGTTGACGCCAACGAAATTAAACCAGATCCCGTCCAGCCCGAACGGCCAAAGCCCACCCAGCAAAAGCAGCGGGAAAACAAAGGCTACCGAAACCGATAAAATGGTGGCCTGCATCGGTTTCCCGATGGCGCTGAAGTAGCTTTGGGTGGTCACCGCGATCCAGCGGAAGAGATAGGCAAAGCAGAACAGGCGAATGGCGTGGGCAGAGATCTCCAGCAGGGTCGCCTCCTTGGCATTGACAAACCAAGAAGCGATCCAATCGGGGAAGAAGAATAAAAAGGAGGTGGAGATCAGCCCGATGGTTGCAGTTCCAATATAGGCGCATCGGGCGATCTTTTTCACCCGCCCGTAATTTGCCGCGCCCCAATTATAGCCCAAAGCGGGAGAGATGGCATCGGCAATGCCGAAGATGAGCGGCCAGCAGAGATCGCTGGCATACATTAAGACGGCATAAACCGCCACCGCAGTCTGCCCGCCGCCGCTGCCCAGCGTCTTGGCACCGAGCGTCATTAAGGAGATATTCATTAAAATAGAGGTAATTCGCCCCGAAACATTATTGAGAAAAACCGGCGTTCCGCAGGCGGCGATCCGCCGCACCATCGCCACGCTGAACTGCGGGCGGGTGAACTGAAGTAATGCCTTTTTTCGTATAAAAGGAATCAACGCCACCACCGCGCAGGCACACATCGAGATGGAGGTCGCCATCGCAGAGCCGACCACATCCATTTTGCATACCAGCAGGAAGAAGGTCAAAAGTGCCAAAGTCAGCAAATTGCAGCCAATGTTGATGAACATACTTGTTTTGACAAACCCGCTGATCCGCAGATAATTATCCATCGCAAAAAAGAGTGCTGCCAGGGGGCTGCAAAGGGCAGCGGTCCTTAAGTATCGTACCGAGGTGTCCAGCAGCAGATCATCCGCACCCATCAAGCGCGAAAGAGGCTCTGCAGCAAAGAACATGACCGTTCCCATCAAAATGGAAACGCAAAAAATCATCAGCACCGAGCAGGTAAAGACATTGTTTGCAGTCTTATGGTCTTCTTTCCCCAGCGCGATGGAAATCGGTGCCGAAGCGCCCACGCCGATCAGATCGGCAAGGGAAAAATTGATCATCACTAAGGGCATGGCGATGTTGACCGCCGCAAAAGCGCCTTCGCCCAAGATCTGCCCGATAAAGATGCCTTCGATGATGCTGTAGATAGACATAGCAAACATACTGATCATGCCCGGCATCGCCACGGTGAAAAATAACCGCCAGGGGTGCATGGTGGCATACATTTTTTCTGTCTTGTTTTGCATAAGTTCTCCTAAATATTTACGCTTCTTGTATTTTCTTATTAAGATAATTAAGTACTTTCTTTTTATCTCCGCTCCAAAGAGGTGCTATCAGCAAGGCTTTGGCACCGTCGCCGGTGATGCGGTGAATCACTGTCCCCGGCCGCAAGGCTTTTAATGCTAAAATCAAAAGGTCGCCGTATTCTTCCAAGGTGAGTGTTTGGATGTTTCCTTGCCGATAAAGGTCGGCATAGGGCGTACCCTCTAAAATATGTAAAAGGTGTAATTTTACACCGTCTATTTTCGCCCAATTGACCACCTCTACCGTTGCTAAAAGGTCTTCTTTGGTTTCATTGGGCAGCCCGATCATCAGATGGGCAACGGTATGGATTTGGGGGTATGCCTTCAGTGCTTTCACCGCCTCCAAAAAGCAGGCGGTGGGGTAGCCCCGACCAAAGTTTTGAGCAGTTTGGTCGTTGGCGGTCTGCAACCCTAACTCAATAAAAAGCGGCTTTTGAAGGGAAAGTTCGCCTAAAAAGGCGATGGTTTCGGGCGGCAGGCAATCGGGGCGGGTACCGATGGCGATGGCGGCAATATCCTCCCGCGCGGCGACCGGCAAGTAAATTTCCTTTAACCGCTCCAACGGGGCGTAGGTGTTGGTATAGCATTGGAAATAGGCGATAAACCGCTCGCCCTTATATTTATCCGCCACCTGCGCCTTGGCTGCATCGATTTGGGCAACCGAAAAAAAGCCGCTCCCGCCCGCGCAAAAGGCGCAACCGCCTTGGTCGCGGCTGCTGCGGTTGGGGCAGCTGAATCCACCGTCCAGCGATATCTTATAAAGCTTTTCGCCGAAGGTCTCTTTGCAGTAATCGTTAAAGGTGTAGATCTTCATATTAACCATTATAAAGAATTCATCTGTAAATTACAATAAAAAGGTTTCCATTTCTTTCACTTTATGATAAAATAATCTCAACAATGTAAAAGCGAGGAAAATTATGAAAATGATGAAATGCTGCGTCCCCTGCTTGTTCGGGTTGGAATCGTTGGTGGCGCAGGAACTGAAAAATATCGGTGCCCAAGCGGTGCAGACCGAAAACGGCAGAGTCTTTTTTGAAGGCACCAAAGAAACCATCATCGATGCAAATCTGTGGTTGCGAACCGGTCAGCGCGTGGAGATCGTCTTGGGTGAATTTCCCGCCCGCAGCTTTGAAGAGCTTTTTGAAGGGGTGCGTAAGCTCCCTTGGGAAGAGTGGATCGAAGAGGATGGGCGCTTCCCTGTAAAAGGCCACGCTCTTAATTCTAAATTGCATAGCGTACCCGATTGCCAATCTATTGTGAAGAAAGCCATCGTTCGTCGGCTGGAAAGCCATTATAAACGCTCCATCTTCTCGGAGCGGGGTGCGCTGTTCAGCGTGCGTTTTTCCATCTTTAAAGATCGGGCGGTATTGATGCTGGATACCTCGGGTAATGCCCTGCATAAGCGGGGGTATCGCCCCGCCGCCCAGCCTGCACCGCTGCGGGAAACTTTGGCGGCGGCGATGTGTATGTTGGCGCGCCCCTATCCCGATACGATGCTGTATGATCCCTTTTGCGGTAGCGGAACGCTGCTGATCGAAGGGGCGATGCTGGCGCGGAATATGGCCCCGGGCATCGGCAGAGGCTTTTCGGCGGAAAATTGGCAAAGTTTGCCCCGCGAGCTCTGGCAGGAGCGGCGCAAGACCGCCCGCGCCCAAGCAAAAAAGGAGATTGAGTTCCGTGGCTTCGGCTTTGATATCGATCCCAAAATGGCGGCGATCGCCTTGGATAATGCCAAGCGCGCCGGAGTGGCGGATTGCCTGACCTTCGCTGCGCGCGATGTCAAGGAATTTACCTTGGACACCCCGCGGGGAATGGTGGTTACCAACCCGCCCTATGGCGAGCGTCTTTTGGATGTGGAGCAGGCGCGGGAACTTTATAAGGTGATGGGCAAGGTCTTTTTGAAGCAGCCGGGCTGGCGGTATTTTGTTATTGCCCCCGAAAAAGAGTTTGAAAAGCTTTTTGCCCGCCCTGCCGATAAACGCCGCAAGGTCTATAACGGCACCTTAGAATGTAATATCTATCAATATTTCAGAAGCTAAAGGAGAAATTCGATGGCAAGCTTGAATCTTACTCTATCCAACCAAAATTTTGATGAAGTTTTAAAACGGATCGAAGACGGCATCTTAGAAGGCAGTGTTTCGGCATCGATGGAAGAATCCTGCGATTATAATACCCCTGTTGCGCGGTGTGCGGTGCGGGTATTTGAGCGGTATAGTTATGCGGGCGGCAATCGTGTCAGCCTGAGTGTGACGCTGTTTGAAAGTGCAGGTACACTGCAGCTGTTTGCCGCCGCCACCGGCGGAAGTCAGGCAATGTTCTGGAAGGTCAATACCTTTGGTGAAGAGGCCTTTTTAGATAAATTAAAAGAACTATTATAAAGGAGAAAACATTATGGAATTCAGTTTGAACAGTCCGATTTTGTTTGTCATTGTCGGCGCCATCTTGCTGCTGGTGTTGGCGCAATCGGTCTTCTTTTTGGTCCGCGCCTGGAAGGCGGGCAAGGAGATGGGGATCGCAACAAGTAAACTGCGTAAAACCGTCGTCTCTTCTGCCATCTTCACCATCGCGCCCGCCATCTCGATCTTGATGGGCGTTTTGGTGCTCTCTAAGAAATTGGGTTTGGCTTTGCCTTGGCTGCGTCTTTCGGTCATCGGCGCGCTTACTTATGAACTCACCGCGGCGGAAAATGCCGCCAAAGCGGCGGGTACCTCCCTTTCCGATTCCGCCACTGTGGTCTCGGGCGAGCAATTTTTGAATATCACGATCGTAATGACCATCGGCATCATCGTCGGCTTGATTTTAGTTCCCATCCTTTGCAAAAAGATTCAAGGCGGAATGGTCAAGATGCGCGATAAGGATACCAAATGGGGCGAACTTGTGACTACCGCCCTGTTTATGGGAATGATCAGCGCCTTTATGGGCTTGATCTTCTGCAATATCAATACCGGTCTTTCCGGCTGGATCCCCGTCTTTGTTATGATCGTTTCCGCCGTTTGTATGGCGTTGTTCGGCTTGCTTATTAAAGTGACCAAGTGGAATTGGATCAATGATTATGCACTGCCGATTTGTATGCTGGTCGGAATGCTTTCCGCCCTGCCCATTACCAATTGGATCGGAGGTTGAGGACAATGAAAAGAAATTATGATGAACAAATCCATATCGATGGCCGTGTCTGGGGTGCGATTGCCGCTGTCGCCATTGTATCTTTTCCGCTGTTGGTGGCGATTATTTATAACCTGCGTCCCGATTGGGGCGTGGTCTTAAAGGGCTTGATCGGCGTTGCGCCCATCTTCTGGACCGTCGGCTTGATCGAAGTCTTTACCTATATCCCGATGCTGGGTGCAGGTAGCTCCTATCTGGCCTTTGTCACCGGAAATATCACCAACCTGAAAGCCCCCTGTGCCATGAACGCCATGGAGAATGCCGAAGTTAAGGCGGGCAGCAAGGAAGGGGAGATCATCTCCACCATCGCGGTGGCCACCTCCTCCATTGTGACCATTCTTATTATTGCGTTGGGTGTTCTTCTGATCGTCCCTATCACCCCGATTTTGGAAAGCCCCGCTTTAGAGCCGGCATTTGATAATATCCTGCCCGCATTGTTTGGTGCTCTGGGTGTGGTGTATATCTCCCGCAACTGGAAATTGGCGATCGCGCCGGTTTCGGTGATGCTGGCAATCTATATCATCCTGCCCTTCTGCGGTGTTACAGGCTTGGATGGCTTGGTAGGCATCTTTGTCCCCGTCGGCGCATTGATCGCCATCGCGGTGGCAAGAGTCCTTTATAAGAAAGGAAAGATTTAAAATGATCGTTTTTTGGATAATTTTAGCATTGATCGCGCTGTTTTTGGCGGTGGTACTGCTGCGCGCCGCTTGCTTTAAGCCGTTGCCCGAAGCAAGTTTGCAGGCAGAAATGCCCCAATTCGATGCCCAAAAGGCGATCGATGATCTGCAGGCAATGATCCGTTGCAAAACCGTCTCCGATAAGGATAAATCCAAGGAAGATGAAGCGGAATTTGAAAAACTGCTGAATCTGCTTCCGGAGCGATTCCCGAATGTTTATAAAACCTGCGTTCTGCATCGCCCCGATCCCCGCGCCTTGCTCTTTCATTGGAAGGGCAGGGAAGAGGGCGATCCCACCGTTTTGATGGCGCACTACGATGTGGTATCGGTGGTGGAAGAAAATTGGAAAAAGCCCGCCTTTGAAGGTATCATCGAAGACGGTGTCCTCTGGGGGCGCGGTACTTTAGATACCAAAGCCACCTTCAATGGCGTTCTGCAGGCGGCAGAGCAGCTCATCTCCCAAGGCTTTGTGCCCAAAAAAGATATTTATCTCGCCTTTGGCGGCGATGAAGAGATCAACGGCAACGGCGCTCCCGCCATCGTCCAATGGTTCAAGGACCAATCCATCCATCCTGCGATGGTGGTGGACGAAGGCGGCGCGGTAGTGGAAAATGTCTTTCCCGGTGTCCGGCGTCCCTGCGCTGTGGTGGGGATTGCCGAAAAGGGCTTGATGAATGTCTCCTTTGAAGTGCGGGGCAATGGCGGTCACGCTTCTTCGCCTCCGCCCCATACCGCGGTGGGAACCCTTTCCGCCGCTTGCGTGCGGATGGAAAACCATCCCGCCCCCCGCAAGCTGACCGCAGCAGCCAAAGGAATGTTTAATGTTTTAGGCAGACATTCCACCTTTGTTTATAAGATGATCTTTGCCAACCTTTGGTGCTTTTTGCCCATCTTGGATATGATCTGCAAAAAGTCCGGCGGCGAGCTCAATGCCTTGATGCGTACCACCTGCGCCTTCACCACGATGCAGGGCAGCAAAGGCTTAAATGTGCTTCCGCCCTATGCGCGGATGACCGCCAACCTGCGGATCATCAGCGGCGAAACGGTGGACTCCACCTTGGACTATATTCGCAAGACCGTCAATGATCCCCAAATTGAGATCAATCTGATGGAAGGCTGCGATCCTTCGCCGGTCTCTCAAACCGAATGTGAGGAATGGAATCAGCTTTCTGCCGCTATTCGCGGCACATGGGAGGATGTGCTTGTATCGCCTTATTTGATGCTGGCCTGCAGCGATTCGCGGCATTATCGGGATCTTTCCGATAAGGTCTATCGCTTTTCGGCAATGGTACTTTCCAAGGAAGAACGCGCCACCATCCATGGCAACGATGAGCGTATCCCCTTGGAAACCATCGGTAAAACGGTGGAATTCTATCTGCGGCTGATCAAGGAGAGATAAAATGCTGGAAAAGAAACTTCAAGAAGCCGCCGCGTTGCACGAGCAGGGCTTCAACTGCGCTCAAGCGGTGGGAATGCCCTTTGCCGAAGAGCTGGGAGTGCCCAAAGAGCTGGCGGCCAAAGCCTTGGAGGGCTTTGGCGCGGGGATGGGTAGCCGTGAGCAGGCCTGCGGTGCTTTAAGCGGTGCCATCTTTGTTGCGGGGCTGAAGAATGCATCCGGCAGCGATTCCTCGACCAAGCAGCAGACCTATGATCTTGCCAAAGAACTCGGTCGAGCCTTCGAGGATCAATGCGGTGCCATTCCCTGCAAAACCATTAAAGCGGAAAATAAAACTTCCTGCGCTGAATGTATTGAATGCGGGATCCGCTTGGCTTATCAACTGTTAAATAATTAAAAAATGCACGCAATTGCGTGCATTTTTTAATTTCGAAAAAGTTTTCGCTTGAATTCCTTGAAAAAAGAATTGATCTTAATTTATAATAATAACGTGAGGTGATATGTTTGACGCTATCAAAGCTTGCTCAATTGGCGCATGTTTCGGTTTCCACCGTTTCCAAGGCATTTTCGATGAGTCCGGAAATTCATCCCGATACCCGCGAAATGATCTTTAATCTTGCCAAGGAACACGGTTGTTTCCGCAAGCATTATAAAGCCAAATACCCTAAATATGTGATTGCCATTATCTGCCCGGAATTCAAGTATTCCGAAGCCATCTCTGCCGCACAGCAGCGGTTATCGGAGCTTGGGTGCGAGATCTGCGTTGCCTCTACCAATTTTTCCAAGAAAAATGAGATGGATCTTTTGCATTACTACGACCGCTATACCGAAGTGGATGGCATCATAGCCATTGACGGTCGGATCGATTATAGCGGTGTTTATAATGTCCCTGTAGTCAGCGTTTCTGCACACGAGAGCACTGCTCTGCTGCAGGTGCGGTGGGAGACTTGCGGAGCGCATCAGGAGTTGGTGGATTATTTCCGCGCGCAAGGGGCCGAGCCGATCGCCTATATCGGCGAGCCGCTTACCAATACCAAATCGTTTTTCAAAGCCTGCCCCGAGGCGCAGGTCTATCGCTCTCAATATCGCTTTGAAAAGGGCGGATATGATGCGATGGAGCGGCTATTGGCAGCCGAAGAGCGGCCGCGTGCTGTGCTTTGTGCCTATGATTATTTGGCGATTGGTGCGATGCGTTGTGTTCATGACCACGGGCTGAAATGCCCCGAAGATATTGCGATCGTCGGAATGAATAATATCCATCAGGATCCGTATGTGAACCCATCACTCACCTCGGTGGATACCAAGATGAAAGAATGTTGCCGCATGGCGGCCGATAAGTTGGTTGCCTATCTTAAGGGCGAACCAATCGAAGAAAAAACAATCCTTTCTGCCGAGGTATGCTGGAGGGAATCGACAGATCTAGGAGGAAAAAATTATGAATAACTTATTTGCCGGCTTTAGCCGTGTGGATGTAACCGCTCCGATGGGAGTGAACATTTCCGGTTATTATAAGATTCGCCTGGCAGACGGCGTTTTGGATCCGCAGGAAGTCAATGCCTTGGCGTTGGCTTGCGGGGAAGACCGCGTTTTGATGTTGAGCGTTGATAACTGCGGGATGAAAGGCGAACTGACCAATCAATACCGCACCCATATCAGCGAAGTGACCGGTGTTCCCGCCGATGCAATCATTGTACATAGTACCCACTCTCATACAGCGGGTAGCCTTTACGGAACCATAGAAGGACCCTTGAATAAAGAATATGAGGATTTTGTCTGCAAGAAGCTGGGCGAGGCAGCCAAAGAAGCACTGGCAGACCTCAAGCCCGCAAAAATGGGTTATGGGATCGGTCAGGCACCCAATGTCGCGTTTGTTCGCCGCTATCGGATGAAGGATGGCTCCATCCGCACCAACCCCGGTGTGAATAACCCCGATATCGTCGCTCCCATCGGCGAAGTGGATGAGCGGGTGAATGTAGTCCGCTTTGATCAGGAAGGCGGAAAAAGCTTGGTGCTGGTCAATTTCGGCAACCATCCCGATACGGTTGGTGGCTGCAAGCTTTCCAGCGATTGGCCGGGCTTTCTGCGCCGTACGGTGGAAGCAACCATTGAAGATTCCAGATGTATTTTCTTCAATGGTGCCGAGGGCGATGTCAACCATGTAAATGTTCATCCCACCGAGGGATATTTAAACGATACCTTTAATGATTTTGATGATGTTTCCCGTGGCTATGGCCACGCGCGTTATGTGGGCCGTGTGGTTGCAGCAGGTGTGCTGCAATGCTACGATAAGGTGAAGTATGTGGACGTGGATTCCATCCGCTATGTGCAGCATTTGGTCGATGTACCCTCCAATATGCCCGCACCCGAAGAACTTCCCGAAGCCCACCGCATCAGCGAGCTTTACCATGCCGGTCGCGATTCGGAACTCGGCTATGAAGGAATGATACTGACCACCAAGGTGGCGGAAGCGGAGCGGATGGTTCGCTTGGAAAACGGCCCCGAGGTCTTTAAGCAACGCCTTTCGGTCATTCGTGTGGGGGATATCGGTTTCTGCGGCATCCCCGGCGAACCCTTCACAGGGATCGGCAGAGGCTTGAAAGAAACCGAAGGATATGAATTGATCTGCCCGATGTGTCTGGTCAACGGCATGGAAGGCTATTATCCCATGCAGGAAGCCTATGATGAGGGCGGCTATGAAGCGGCCTCCTCGCCCTTTAAAGCAGGGGTGGCGGAAATACTCATCGAAGAAGGGCAAAAACTGCTGAAAGGATTGAAAGAATGAAAGCAATCATCAATGCCACGCTGGTAATGCGTGACCATTATATTCCCGATGCGGCCTTGCTGATCGAAGACGGCAAGATCAAAGAGTTCGGGAAGATGAAGAAGATGGAGATCCCCGCCGACTGCGAGATCATCGATGCCGAAGGGCTTTATGTCGGACCGGGATTTGTGGATATCCATACCCATTCGGACGGAAAGATCTTTTTCCAGGAAGATCCTGTTACCGCCGCGCAGCATCACCTGCACCATGGCGCCACCTCGGTATTGCCCGCGCTCTATACGAGTATGAATACCGCGCAATATGTGGAAGCGGTGGGTATCTTGCGCGAAGCGATGCAAAAGCCCGAATGTGCCAATATTGCGGGGCTTTATATGGAAGGTCCTTATCTCAACCCCGGTTTTGGCTGCGATCGTAGCTCCAATCCTTGGGCGGATGGCATCAAAAAAGAGGCCTATCAGCCGGTGATCGATGCCGCTTGGGATCTGGCAAGGGTCTGGTGCGTTGCGCCGGAGAGAGAGGGGATTTTGCAGTTCGTTCTGGACGTAAAAGAAAAGAACCCCAACGCCGCATTTGCGGTGGCTCATTCAGCGGCATCCCCCCAAGAGGTGGAAGCGTTGATGCCCTATGGGCTGAAGATCGGTACCCACCATACCAATGCCACCGGCGACCGCCCGCGGTATCCGGAATGTCGGGGCGTTTGTGTGGATGAAGCGGTCAATTATAACCGCGAGATCTATGCTGAGTTGATCTGCGATTCGATGGGCATCCATGTGGATCCCTATATGCTTCGTTTAGTACGGAAAGTCAAAGGCGAGGATCGGATCATTCTGATCTCCGATGCCTATGCTTGCGATGGCCCCATCCCCGAAGGCTATGATGGGGTAGACGATATCAATTTCGATTGGGAAGGGGAGATCGCCGGCTCTAAGATGACGCTGGATATCTCTTGCCGCAATATGATGACCCATACCGGTGCATCGATTGTCGATGTCTTCCGCTATGCATCCTATAATCCTTCCCGCGCAGTCGGTCTTTTGGACCGCGGCGAGCTGGCAAAAGGCCTAAGGGCAGACCTGGTGATCTGCGATCATCAGATGAAAATAAAAAATGTCATTTTGAAAGGAGAACCCATAAAATGAAAGACATTATTGTAGATCCCGCAACCGGCTTTAATTTCATGCCTGCCGATTTTGTTCCTTTTAAGGAGCGTGAAATTTGTGAGCGTGTCCGCAAGATGAGCGGCAAGGAGCTGGAGCAACGTGAACCCTGGTGGCATCCCGAATTCAACGTTAAGGTGATGATGAACCCCCATCCCGTGCTGATCGCCACTCTGTTTGAGCGGCTGAAGGCGGCCTCCGAGGCGGGCAGAACCTTCACCATGATTTTGGGCAACCCCGAGCCGGATACTTATATCCCCTTGGCTCAGCTGATCAACTATTTCCGCGTAGATTGCTCCAAAGTCCATATCTTCGCCGAAGATGAATGGGCCGATGAGCATGGCAATATCGCCCCTGTTACCTATGAGGCAGGCTTTGTTCATTCCATGCTGAAATATCTGGTCTATGAAATCGATCCCGAACTGCGGATGCCGATGGAAAATGTCCATTTCCCCACCAACGAGAATATCAACGATTATTCTAAGATCATCAATGATATCTCCGAGGGCGGTGCCGACATTATCTCCACCTCTCCCGGTTGGACCGGCCACGTGGCATTTGTCGATCCCATTCCCGAATTTATCGGCAGCGGTGATATCGAAGAGTGGCTGAATCAGCCCGCCAAATTGGTCAAGCTCCATCCCATGACCGTTATGCAGAACTCCTTGAACGGTACCTTCGGTCAATCCGGTGATATCGCCAACGTTCCCCCGATGGCAGCCACCATCGGCCCCATCGACGTTATGCGCGCTAAAGAGCGTATCGAAGTTCACGCTCTGGCCACCAACGGAACCTTCTCTTCCTGGCAGAGAATGACCTCTCGCCTGGTAACCCACGGTCCCGTTACTCCCTTGGTTCCCAGCTCCATGCTGCAGACCAAGAAGACCCAGGTTTATATCAGCGAAGAGCTGGCTGCTCCCTTCGAGTGCTGGGAAAAAGTCGGCTACTAATGCAAATAAAAATGACGGTTGCAATGCAACCGTCATTTTTATTGTCTCTTTATTCTTCTGCCATCTCGCGGGCGGTGCGGGCAATAA
>JAZSBU010000092.1:0-4464 GCA_045602565.1 Eubacteriales bacterium
TTTTGCCCTTTGGAGATGTTGACACCGTCGTCCGAAAGGATGGTATCATAGCCGTCGGGCAGGCTTTCGATGTAGGTATCGATCTTGGCGGATTTCGCCGCCGCATAGACTTCTTCGGGGGTGGCATCTTCGCGGCCGTAAACGATGTTGTCGTAGATCGTTCCGTAGAACAGCCAGGTATCCTGCAATACCATATTGAAGGCAAAACGCAGATCGGTACGCTTGATCTGCTCCGAGGGGATGCCGTCGATGCGGATCTCGCCGCTTTGGGGGTCATAGAACCGCATCAGCAGATTGATGATGGTGGTCTTGCCCGCTCCGGTGGGGCCGACGATCGCCACCGTTTGCCCTTTCTTTGCATGGACGTGTACGTTCTTCAAAATGACTTTATCTTCGGTATAGCCAAAGGTGACATCATTCAAAGTGACATCCCCGTGCACCTCTTTTAGATCCTTGGCATCGGGGCGGTCTTCCGTTTCGGGCTGCTCATCCAAGATGGCAAAGACCCGTTCGGCGGCGGAGAAGGCCGATTGAAATTCATGTAGGATATTGGAAAATTCATTGATGGGGCCTGCAAATTTGCGAGAATATTGGACAAACTGCGCCACACCGCCCAGCGTGATGAAAAAGGCAGAGCCCAGGAGCACAGTCCCATTTTGGGAGAGCATATAAAGGATACCGCCGATCACCGCCACCAGGGAAAGGGAGATATTATTGATGAGGTTGATGGAGGGAAAGAGCAGGGCACCTTGATATTCTGCTTTATAAAAAGCGTCCATCGCTTCATCGTTGATTTTATTGAACCGCTCGGCGATGGTGTCTTGCTTTCCGTAGGCAGAGATGGTGCGGGAGCCGGTCAGCATCTCTTCGGCAAAGCCATTCAGCTCGCCGTATTTTTTTGCCCGCTTGCGGAAGAGCGGGCGCACTACTTTGGAGCGATAGCGGGTGAAAAAAATGGAGACCGGCACCGTCAGCACAAAGATCAGGATCATCGGCTTGGAAATTTGCCACATAAAGATCAGCGAACCAATAACGGTATAGAGGCTGGTCATCACCTGGATCAGATCATGGGAAAGGGTAGCGTTGATGGTATCAATATCATAGGAAAGATGGCTGATGATATCGCCGGTCGCGTGGGTATCGAAATAGCCCACCGGCAAGGTGGTCAGCTTTTCAAATACCTGCTTACGCATCTTATAAATGATCCGCTGGCTCAACCGAATCATCACCACCGAGAGAACATAGGTGAGCAATGCTGAGATCAGATAGCAGCCCAGCATCAGCCCGATATTTTTCCAGACCGTGGGAAAATCTACACCGCTTGTAAATTCAATGGCATCGATTGCTGCGCCGGAATAGCGCGGACCCAACAGGGAAAGCTGGTTGGCACCCAAGGTCAGTGCCAGAGCCAAAAGAAAGAGCGGCCATTGCTGCAGCACATACTTGCTCAGCCGGAAAAAGATCCCTCTTTTACGATGGTTTTTCTTAGTCAAGGAAGGCACCTCCCATCTGCGAATCGCTGATCTCTTTATATTCGGCGCAGGTTTTCATCAGCTCATCGTGTTTGCCGCAGCCGATGATGGCACCGTGTTCGATCACCAAAATGAGATCGCAATTTTTTACCGAGCTGACCCGCTGGGCGACGGTGATTACCGTCGATTGAGGCAGAGCCTCGGAAAGCGCCGCGCGGAGATTGGCATCGGTCTTATAGTCCAGCGCGGAGGAGGAATCGTCCAGCACCAGAATCTCCGGTGCGCCTGCAATGGCGCGAGCGATCAATATTCGCTGTCGCTGCCCGCCGGAAAGGTTGGTTCCGCCGGTGGAAACGTGATGGTCATAGCCATCGGCAAAGGCGGTGATGTAATCGTGGGCTTGGGCAAGCTTGGCGGCCTCAATGATCTGCTCTTTGGTCAGATTTCGCCCGAAACGGATATTTTCTTCAATGGTGTCGGCATAAACAAAATCGTTTTGCAAGACCAATCCAAACATCGCCGTTAATTCTTCGGAGGAATAGGAGCGGATATCCTTGCCGTGGATGCGGATGGTTCCCGCATCGGCATCGTAGAAGCGCATCAAAAGGCGCAGGATGGTGGATTTTCCGCTTCCGGTCGCACCGATGATGCCTAAGGATTCACCTTTCTTTAAACTAAAGGAAATATCGGTCAGATTATTCTTTTTTCCGAGATAAGAGAATGAAACGTTTTCAAAGGCAATGTGGTTGGAGGGATCTCCTTTGCCATCGTTGACGCAGAGGGTAAGCTCATTGCGCTCTTCCATGACCTTGGCGATGCGGTTGGCGGATGCCGCGCATTTGGTATACATGATGAACATTCTGGAAAGGGACATCATCGCCATAGAGATGAGGGTAAAGTATTGCATAAAGGCAATGACCGTCGCTGCGGAAGAACGCCCCTTTGCCACCAGATAAGCGCTGGCGGCAACCACCGCGACGATTCCTAAATTCATCAGCAAGGTCATAATGGGGTGGACTACGCCCATGATGATACCCGCTTTGGTTTCGTTGCGCTGCAGCGCGCGGTTGGCGCGATCATACCGCGCATTTTCGTAGGGAACCTTGGAAAGCGCTTTGATCACGCGGATGCCTTGGGCATCCTCCCGCACCACCCGAACCATACCGTCCACCGATTGCTGAACGGAAGAATAGAGGGGAACCCCCAGGCGGGAGATGCTATACACGATGACGAAGATCAACGGCAGCATCGCGATCATAACCAATGCCAATCGGCGATCCATCACCATGGTAATGATGGTTCCGCCCAGCAGAAGAATGGGGGCGCGGATGCCCATCCGCTGCATCATCCCGATAAAGTTCTGAACATTATAGGTATCGGAGGTGATTCTCGATTCCAAGGACGGGATGGTGAAGCGATCGGTGCTTCTGGCCGAAAGATGCAGAGTTTTGGAAAAAAGATCTCTCCGCATTTTGGTGGAAAAGATCATCGTGGTCTTGGCGGCCATACGATTGGCGATGATATTACCAAGGCTGGCAACCACCGCGCAAAGCGCCATAAGTACTCCGTAAAATATGATTTTTTGAATCTCATTGGTCTGGATCACATGCTCCAGAATGTAACTCAGCAAGAAGGGAATGATCAATTCCGCAACTGTGCCGATCATTTTAATCGTCGTTCCTGCCGCGATCCTGCGGAGGAGCGGCTTTAGATATGATAAAACCCACTTCATTTGTTTTCCTCTTGGTTTTCAATGATTTCTCTGGCTCGTGTTTCCATTCGCTCCAATACCGCATGGAAAATTTCCAACTCTTCTTGGGGAATTCCTTCGGAAAGAAGGCCCGTCCATTCGATGGAGACTTGGCGAATTTCAGGCAGCACCGCCAGCATTTTTTCGGTGGGATGCACCGCAAATTGCCGCTTATCCGTTGGCAGCGGGGTGCGGGTGACATAGCCCTTTTCTTCCAAATGGGTCAGTGCTCGCGCCACTGTGCTTTTGTTCAGGCAAAGCTCCTGCGCCAGCTCCTCTTGGGAGCGGCCGGGAACGCGGCAGATCGCCAGCGCAAAGGCGTAATGACCGCTATGCAGATCTTTAGCAGAGATCTTACTGCGCCGATACATCGCCTGGGAACGGCTGATATTATTCAGCATCTTCATAAATTTGACCATAATTGTACCTCTCAAAAAATAGTTGCATCTGCAACAGTTGTTTATGCAACTATTATAACGGATGAACAAATAAAAGTCAATAAATACTTGAATTTTAAGAACAGATGTTCTATAATAGGATCAAGGAGGGGATAAAATGGATTTTCAGGAAGCCAAAAAGGTCCTATCTTCGCTGGCGGAAGGGATGGATCCCTTTTCGGGAATGCCGTTGCCGGCGGATAGTATTTGTAATCGTGTGGAAGTGGTACGCGCACTGTATGCAGTGTTGGGAGAAAAGAAACCCAAAAAGGAAAAGAAACGGCCGTTTTATCTTTCGGAAGAGCAGAAAAAATCATTCACGTTCTCTTCAAAACCTATATGTATCACCGCGATTGTTGATCAACTGAATGCTCTTGCTGATCAAGAGTCCTGCCGTAAACTGACACACTCTGTTGCAACGCAATGGCTGTTGGAGATCGGCGCGTTGGAGATGGGGGATGATAAAAAGCAACCTTCGGTGGAAGGGGAAGGATTGGGAATCGGCGTGGAAACGCGCCAGGGTGCGCATGGCATTTATTCGGTTGTTACCTACGATGAAGCAGCGCAACAGTTTTTGCTGGATCATCTGGAAGCAATGGTGGAATTCGATGTCGCTAAGCGTAGCGCCACCCGTGCGATGCAGGGCAAGCCCTGGTCCATAGAGCAAGAAGAGCAGTTGCGCAATCTTTTTAATCAAAAAACAGCGATCAGTACCATTGCCAAAGAAATGAAACGCACTCCCGGCGCCATCCGCGCTCGCCTTCAAAAAATGAATCTGTTAAATTGATAAATATAAAAACCCCCG
>JAZSBU010000093.1:0-4803 GCA_045602565.1 Eubacteriales bacterium
TTCAATAAGAAGATCGCGTGCAAGGCGCTTTTGGCAAATTCATAGGCCGCCAGCCGCCCCGCCGGGGTTTCGCCGCGGGCAATGCAGCGAGGATAATTATATTGCCCCGCCTGCGCCATCAGCAGTAGTTCGCCCGCCTATTCCTTTAATCGCACATCGCGGGGAAATTTGGAAAGTTTCTCCCGAATAGCGGTAAACGCCCCCAAATCATCGCGAAAGACCGCGCCGTTAGTGGCTTCCGCCAGCGAAAATTCGGGGACCGCAAACCACGCATCGACCGTCAGATCTCCATCGGGCGTGCCGGTCTTGGAGCGGAAAAATTCTTCCATCCGCAAGACACCGTGGCGATTTCCGCCCACCGGATCCAAAGCGTTGCGGGCATACCCCATATATTCTTTCGGTAGTTTATCGTAGGCACGTTCCAGCAAAAAGGCTTGCCGCCGATCGACCACTGTTTCATCGGGCAGAAACAGGCAAAATGCCGGCTCAAAATCGTGGTCCTTGGAAAATTCATCATCGAACCCAAAGCATTCCGAACCGCTACCCACTAAGCCGACCGCAATCTTCCCTTCCAATGCGGGAAATTCCTTTAGCATCGGGATGCCGTATTCTTCATAAAAGGCTTTCGCCAACTCAATTCCCTTCATAGATCTTCTTTGCCCTTTCTTCCAATTCATTGGCGTAGAGAAAATATCCATAGTAGCGAAAGGTGGGGGCGCACTTTTCGCAGACAAAGGCGTAGTTGCCGTCCCGCACCAAAGAACCGTCATTCAAAAGGTCCCAAGCCAGACCGATCCGCAGCGCGATCTCCTGCTCCCCTGCCTCAAGTCCCCATTCGCTTTCAGCGGCAGAGGCTAAATTCAAATGGGTCACCGCCTGCTCGGGCTTGGTGTCGTTGGCTTTGGTAATTTCCAACGCCTTTTGATAGCACGCTTTGGCTTCTTTAAACCGCTTAAGGTCCACCAGCGCCAATGCCATATTATTATATAATCCGCCCCACCGCGCATCCATCGGCGGCAGGTTTTTATGATAGATCCCCTCCGCCCTTTCAAATAGGGGGATGGCATCCTCCGCCTTGCCAAAGGCTTTATAGGCGGTGGCGGCATTGAGATAGGTCGTGGCAGCGCCGATATTTTCGGCGATCCCCATCCTTTCGATTTGCTCCAAAGCGGCGCGGGCTGCAGCCAAGGCTTTTTGCTCCCGCCCTAATTTGCGATGGAGACCGATACATTCATTGCATAAAAAGAGCGTGGCTCTGCCGTCGCCTTGCAGGCGCGCTTCCGCCAGCCAATACTCCAGATGTTGCTCCGCCGCAGCATAATCGTTGCGGTTTAAATGTTCGTCGAGTTTCATTGCGATCCGATCGATCGATAGCATAAAAACGCACCTCCTTTTTTATTATTTTACCGAAAAATCCATCCCCTTGCAAGTTCTTTGTTGCTTTATTTGGACAGATGGGTTATAATACCAATAATATTATAAGTTTAGAGGTACTGTATGAAAGAAAAATGGAAACGCATACGGCGGTTGCTCTTCATCTTTTTGAAGATCGGCGCCTTCACCTTCGGCGGCGGCTATGCCATGATCCCGCTGATCCAAAAAGAAGTGGTGGAAAACGAACAATGGATCACCGACGATGACATTTTAGAGATCGTCGCCATCGCGGAATCCACCCCCGGCCCCATTGCCATCAATTCCGCCACCTTTGTGGGGTATTGGGTGGCAGGCTTTTGGGGTGCTTTCTTTGCCACCTTCGGTGTGGTGTTCCCCTCCTTTGCCATCATTTTGTTGATCTCCGCCATTCTCAATGAATTTAAAGACAATAAGATCGTGCAATACGCCTTCAACGGCATTCGTGCCGGGGTCTTGGCGCTGATCGTCAAGGCTCTTTGGACGATGTATAAAAAAGCACCGAAGAATTGGGTCAGTTATACCGTTATGGCAGGGGCATTCATCTGCACCGCCTTTTTAAACGTATCGGTTCTTTATGTCCTGATCGGTTGCGCGATCTTCGGGCTGATCTCTTCTTTCATCATTGAAAGGAGGAGCAAACAATGATTTTCTTAAAATTATTTTGGGCTTTTTTCAAGATCGGTGCAGTCACCGTCGGCGGCGGCTATGCCATGTTACCCTTTATTCAAGAAGAAGTGCTGCGGCAGGGCTGGCTTTCTGCCGATGAGATCGTCAACTTCATCGCTGTCAGCGAATCCACCCCCGGCCCCTTCGCCATCAACATCTCCACCTATGTGGGCAGTGTGATGGGCTGGCAGGCAGGGCTGGGTGTCTTCGGCACCCTCTTCGGTGCTTTCTGCGCCACCATGGGCGTGGTGCTCCCCTCCTTTGTCATCATCCTGATCGTTGCCAAGATCTATGATGCCTTCAAAAAGAGCAAAGCGGTCAAGGGCATTATGACCGGCTTGAAGCCTGCGGTAGTGGGCTTGATCGCTGCGGCGGTGCTGACCATTGTTTCCACCGTCTTTGCCCCCAGTGGCTGGGTGCCGGGGATCCTCAAGGATCTGCATACCTATATCTATCTGGCATTGTTTGCTGTTGCTTCTGTTCTCGCCTTTAAAAAGGTGCATCCGATCCTGATCATTCTGATTTCCGCTGCGGCGGGCATTGCTATTGGGTTTTTGGTGTGATACGATAACAAAACCATCTGTTTGCACGAAGTGCAATATCGTTGGGCATTAGCCCACATCGTTTGTGCGAAGCGCAACACTGTTTGCTCGAAGTGCAACATCGTTTTGTGTCCGCT
Source organism: Eubacteriales bacterium (assembly GCA_045602565.1). Lineage (GTDB taxonomy): Bacteria > Bacillota > Clostridia > Oscillospirales > QAKW01 > QAKW01. The sequence goes on from JAZSBU010000093.1 coordinate 2,759, forward strand.
ACCGCGGAACGATGTTATCCTTCGGATAAATGATGTTGCGAGCAAACTCGCAAACGATGTTGTATCCTTGCGGATACAAACACAAAAAATAAAAGGGACTGTCAAACAGTCCCTTTTATTTTTTGGTGGAGACAACTGGAATCGAACCAGTGACCCCTTGCATGTCAAGCAAGTACTCTAACCAGCTGAGCTATGCCTCCACGAGCCTATTTATTTTACTATACGGGGGTTGAAATGTCAACCCCCGTATTGAAAATTTTTATAAAACTTTTGCTAAAAAGTCCTGCAAGCGTTCACTTTTGGGAGAATTGAAGATCTCATCGGGCGTTCCCTCCTCAATGATCTTGCCTTCATCCATAAATACAACGCGGCTGCCCACCTCGCGGGCAAAGCCCATTTCGTGGGTCACGACCACCATCGTCATACCGCCCTTGGCAAGATCCCGCATCACGTCCAGCACTTCGCCGACCATCTCGGGGTCGAGTGCCGAAGTGGGCTCATCAAAGAGCATCACATCGGGATCCATACACAGCGCACGAACGATCGCCACCCGCTGCTTTTGCCCGCCGGAAAGCTGGCTGGGATAAGCATTGGCGCGATCCTCCAGACCGACCCGCTTCAAAAGTTCCATTGCCTTGGCTTCCGCTTCGGCTTTGGGCATCTTTTTGAGCTTCATCGGGGCAATGATCATATTTTTCAGAATAGTCATATGGGGGAAGAGATTAAAGTGCTGGAACACCATCCCCATCTTTTGGCGATGAAGATTGATATTGACCTTTTTATCGCTGATATCCACACCGTCGACAATGACCGCACCGGCGGTAGGGGTCTCCAGAAGGTTCAGCGAACGGAGCAGGGTGGATTTACCGCTGCCCGAAGGACCGATAACAACAACGACCTCACCGCGCTGGATATCGATATCGACTCCATCCAATGCCTTGATCTTACCGCCGCGATAATGCACCTTTAAGCCTTGAACCTGAATAATATTATCGCTCACTCTTCTGCAGCCTCCTTTCCAATCCGCTTACCAGCCAAGTGAAGAACATCACCATCACCAAATAGATGGCGGCAATTGCCAGCAGCGGCCAGAAGCTTTGATAGGTAACACCGCGGATGATATTGGCGCCGCGGGTCAGATCGGTGACACCCACATAGCCTGCAATGGCAGTCTCCTTCAGCAGAACAATAAATTCATTGCCCAATGCGGGAAGAATGCTTTTAAAGGCTTGGGGAATAACGATAAACCACATCGTTTGAATATAGCCAAAGCCCAACGACCGCCCGGCTTCACTCTGACCGGGATCAACACTTTGAATACCGCCGCGGATGATTTCTGCCACATAGGCACCGGAATTGACACCGAAGGCGATGATACCGCAAAGCATCTTATTATTGGAGCTTGCCATAATGATAAAGAAAATGATCAAGATCTGCACCATCGACGGTGTACCGCGGATGATGGTCAGATATACCTTGCAGATCCAGTTGCCGATGGCAAGAAAGACCTTGCCTGCACCGGTCATATGGACATATTGGCGATCGTAGGTCGACCGCACCGCCGCGATGACAACGCCCAGAACCACACCCAAAATCAACGCAAAAAAGGTCAAGATCAAGGTGTTCTGAATACCCTCAACGATGTATTTCCAGCGGTTATCTTCGATGAACGCAACATAAAAATCGCGCCCTAATTTTGCGAAATACTCTTGCATTTTTTACCCTTTCAAGACAGACGACAAGGGCTGCATTCACATACAGCCCTTGATCGGTTTCTATGTTTTTAATTATTCAGCGGGGATATACTTATCGATGATCTTCTGAACAGAACCATCTTTGATCAGTTCTTTCAGAGCAGCATTGATGTCTTCCATCAGTTCGGGATTATCCTTGCCGACTGCGGCAGCATAATCTTCGATAATGTACTCGGTCTCCAGAATCTTCAGACCTTCGTTCTGAGCAACGAAAACCTTGGCGGGCTCGTTATCGATAACAACGCAATCGACTTTGCCGGACTGCAGAGCCATGATGGCATCGGCACCCTT
>JAZSBU010000094.1:0-1855 GCA_045602565.1 Eubacteriales bacterium
TGGCTTCGGCACATTCGCGGATGATCTTGCCCATCAGGTCGATGGCATCCAGATTGATGCCCGCCTTGGTAGTGGCGACGTTGATGGAGGAGCAAACGCGGGAAGTTTCCTTAAGCGCGATGGGCAGAGAGCGGATCAGATTGATGTCGCTCGGGGTGGCCGCCTTATGCACCAGCGCGGAATACCCGCCGATAAAGTTGATACCGCAGGCGATCGCCGCCTTTTCCAAGGTCTTGGCGACCTTGACCATATCCTCCACCGAATAACCGGGGGTAACCAACGCAATCGGGGTAACCGAGACCCGCTTATTGATGATGGGAATCCCATAGGTGCGGGCGATCTCATCCCCGGTCTGCACCAGATTGCCCGCAAGGCGGGTGATTTTTTTATAAACACGATCGCAAAAGGCATCCACATCCCGATCCACGCAATCAAAAAGGGAGATCCCCATGGTGATGGTGCGGATATCCAGATGCTGCTCATCGATCATTTTAATGGTTTCTATAATTTCACTTCTTCTCAGCATAGCGCACCTTCTTAAATCCGATGCATCGAGTCAAAGACATCTTCGTGCATCACATGGATGATCAGCCCCATCTCCTCGCCTGCGGCTTCCAGCTCCTTGGCGATGGTGGTGAAGTCCTTTTCGGACGCCTCCATCTCTACCCACATGATCATGGTAAAGGTATCGTGCAACACCTTTTGGGTAATATCGTTGATATTCACATTATTCTCGGCGCAGATATTGGAAATGCGGGCGATGATACCCACCTTATCTTTGCCGATGACCGAAATGACTGCTTTCATCTTTATTCCTCCATAAAAATATTAGTTTTATTTTAACATAATTTACTCAATTTGCAATCTTTTCTTGCAAAAAAGAGTGATTATGATAAAATAAAGATAAGAAATTTCAAAGGAGCTTTTATGAAATCGGTTACCTTAAGAGCTTACGCTAAGATCAACATTAGTTTAGACGTGGTCGGCAAGCGGGAGGATGGCTACCATCTGCTCCGCTCGGTCTTTCAGGGCATCTCGCTCTACGATGATATCCGCGTGGCGCGGGACGAAGGCGAAAAAGGGATCACCATCACCTGCAATCTGCCCTATATCCCCACCGATCAACGCAATATCGTCTATAAAGTAGCCGCCGCCTTTTTTAAAGAGGCGGGGATCACCGACTACTCTGTTTCCATCGACCTGCAAAAGAAGATCCCCTCGGGCGCAGGCTTGGGCGGCGGTAGTGCCGACGGCGCCGCGGTCTTTTCTGCCCTTTGCCGCCTTTATGAGGTTTCCTTCCCCACCGCCCGCGCCATCGAAATCTTAACTCCCTTGGGCGCGGATATTCCCTTCTTTCTTTATAGCGGGACGATGCTGGCAGAAGGGATCGGAGAAATTCTTTCTCCCCTGCCGCCGCTGCAGGATTGCTTTATCGTTCTGGCCAAGCCCCGCGCCGGTGCCAATACCAAAGCCATCTTCACCGCGCTGGCAGAAGCGGGCATTCCCGCCCATCCCGATACCGACGGGGTAATTGAAGGGCTGAAAAATCAAGATCTGAACCTGATCGCCAAATCGGCAGGCAATGTTCTGGAAAATGTCACCATCCCCTTATGCCCGCCCATCCAACGCCTAAAGGAAACGCTGCAGCAGCAGGGCGCGGCCCTTGCTTTGATGACCGGCAGCGGCAGCACCGTTTTCGGCATCTTTGAGGACGAAAAGGCTGCCCGCAACGCCGCCCGCGTTTTGAAAAAATATACCCAAAACGTCTTCACCGTGCGGCCGATCTGCCGCCCGATGCGAACCGAATGAAAAAATACCGCGATGCAATGCATCGCGTTATTTATTTTTATTTTTT
>JAZSBU010000095.1:0-3169 GCA_045602565.1 Eubacteriales bacterium
GCCGTCGGCATAGATGACCATCGGTGCGGAGCGGTGGCGGAAGATGGCGGCGATAACTCCCAAAAGATAGGAAGCCGCGCCGCGGATCTTTTTACGGTATTGGTTGGCATAGTCCAGGACAGTAACATCAAAGCCCGCGCCGCACTCATTAGCGAAGATAAGATCATTGACCTTACCGATATCGATTTGACGTACATTGGAATTCAAAACGTACTCCAGCGCTGCCATCGGGTCGGAGGGGACACCGAGACTTTTTAAAAAATCATTCCCTGTCCCCGCCGGAAGGCTGGCGACAGGCAGGTCGCTGCCCAAGGCTCCTTGGATCGCCTCTAAAAAGGTGCCGTCGCCCCCGATGGAAAGGAGCATATTCTCTTTTTGGGAATCTTCCCGGTGCTCTTTAGCGGCCTTAGCGGCAAGCTCTATCGCCTCATTGGGGTAATGGGTTTCCCATACCCGATGGGGCAAATTCAATTCTTTGAGCCGTTCGACAACAGAAATTGCGACATTTTTCGCCTTTCCGCTCCCCGCCACCGGATTGACCAAAAGAGTAATCATTGGCACATTTCCTCCGAATTTCGATAAAAATCTACATTAAATTATACCAAATGGTTCTTTAAAATGCAACCATAAATGTGTTCGACGCTGTGCGGTAATTTTTGGTTATAATGGGGCTGTAAAGAGCATTGTCGACAAAGATTCTTTGCAAAATTTCAGGAGGTGAACCGAAGATGAACTTCACAGAATGTATTGCCAAAGAGGTTTCCCGCGCCGCCTCCATGACCTTGCCCGAATTGGAAGAAGCTCTGGAATCAGGGCAACAGCGAACGATCGGTGAGCTCACCGCTCTTTCTTTGGCCAAGAAAGCAGCAGAGGGCGGCATGGACGCAGTGAAAATGATTCGGGAACTTGCCAAGGGGGAGCAGGCATCGGGGGAATTGCCGCAGGTGGAAATCCGTATTGTGGGGCAAACGGCGGATGAATAACCCCTATACCATTGACATTACCCCGCTCCAACACCAATTTCTTTCTGCCGCAGAGGATGAGATCCTCTTCGGCGGTGCCGCCGGAGGAGGAAAGAGCTACGGTCAGTTGGTGGATGCACTTCGATATGCGTTGACTTATGCAGGTTCGCGGCAGTTATTACTGCGAAGAACTTTGCCGGAATTGGAGAACTCGCTGATTCGTTCAGCGTTGGAATTATATCCCTCCTCCATATACCACTATATCTCTTCCAAGCATACCGGAGTTTTTGTCAATGGTTCGTTGTTGGATTTCGGCTATTGCGATAGCGAGCGGGATGTATTTCGCTATCAATCGTCGGAATATGATGTCATTCGTTTTGACGAACTGACCCATTTTTCCGAATCGATGTATCTCTATTTGATGTCCCGCTTGCGGGGAGCCAAGCCCTTTCCCCGCCAAATGAAGAGTACCACCAATCCGGGCGGCATCGGTCACGATTGGGTCAAGCGCCGATTTATCGATCCTGCGCCGCCCAATACGCTCATTTCCGATCCGCTGGGAACCCGCCGATTCATTCCGGCGCGGGTGCAGGATAACCGCTTTTTGATGGAGGGGGATCCCCAATACATCAATCGCCTTTTGCGACTGCCGGAACAGGAGCGTAAAGCGCTTTTAGAGGGGGATTGGGACCTTTGTGAAGGTCGGTTTTTTGCCGATTGGCAGCGGGAAAAGCATATCTGCGAGCCCTTTGAAATCCCTGACCATTGGCGGCGCTATTGTGCGCTGGACTATGGTCTGGATATGCTGGCAGGGTTGTTTATCGCCGAGGATGAGCAGGGATTTTTCTATGTATACCGTGAGGTGTATGAATCGGGGCTGATCGTATCCCGCGCGGCATCCAGGCTGAAGGCGGCGTCTCCCTCTCGATGCCCTTATTACGCACCGCCCGACCTATGGAGCAGGCAAAAAGATTCGGGAAAATCCATTGCCGATCTCTTTCGGGAGAATGGAGTTCCCCTGACCAGAGTCAGCCCTGCCCGCTCGGCAGGTTGGTCGGTGTTGCAGGAATGGTTGCTCGATCGAATGGATCGGGATGGAAATCTACGCCCCAGGCTGAAGATCTTTTCCACCTGTGTCAATTTGATTCGTTGTCTGCCGATGTTGCAATGGGATCCCGATACCATCGGCGATTGTCGGACAACCCCCCACGAACTGACCCACGCACCGGATGCTCTGCGGTATTTTGCTATGGGCTATCCCGGTGTATCCAAGCCCCGACCCATCAAGCCTCCATCCATACTCGGAGGCAACAGAAAGGAATTGATCATATGACGATTTGGATGCTGATGTTATCTGTATTATGGATGCTGCTGGCAGTCGCTGCCTATCGACTGGGGATGGCCGACGGTCTTTCCGCCGCCCGCCGCGGTCGGTTGGCGGGCGGCAAAGATCCGATGAAGGATCAGCTGCTCCGCCGCATCGAGGCCTACGACGGCAGAAAGGATTCTTATGCAAAACACGAGTGAACAAATCTGGAAAGAATATCAAGAAGGCTGCGCGCTGCTGACCCGCGACGGTTTTTACGACCGCAGCGAAGAATGTCATAGCTTTTATGCCGGCGATCAGTGGCGGTATCTGCAGACCGACGGCGAGCGACTGCCAATCTATAACATGATCGAGCCGATCGTGAAATATAAGACCGCGGTGGTCGCTCAAAACAATCTCACCGTCAACTACAGCTTTGATACTTCCGACCATCCTGCATTATCCACCATTGCTCATCAGGCGGCACAGTTGCTTAACCGCAATGCACGCTTGCTTTGGGAGCAAAACCAGATGGACCAAAAATGCTGGGAAGTGGTGGAGGACGGCTGTGTGACCGGTGCATCTTACCTTTATTTCTATATGAATAACGGTAGGATACAGGCGGAGGTGCTGGACGGCGTCAATTTGATTTTCGGCGATGAGCAGGAGCAGGATATAGAGGAACAGCCTTATATTCTGATCGTTCAGCGTCGCTCGGTCCGTCAGGTAAAAAAAGAAGCACGCGCCAATGGAATCGATGAGCAGGAGATCGCGCAGATCTTCCCCGATACCGATCTGCTTTGCCAAAGCGGAATGGATCGGTTGCAGGAAAACTCGCTGGAAGAAAATCGCAAATGCATCTCCATCCTGAAGTTTTATAAAAAGGACGGAAATGTCTGCT
>JAZSBU010000096.1:0-3254 GCA_045602565.1 Eubacteriales bacterium
CAGTACCGTTATCTTTCAAGAGATAGGATGCCAATTCCACCTTGGTTTCCGCTTGGTCCAAGGTGCCGAAATCGATCACCACCCGATCGCTGTAGACCAATCGGATATCATAGCGGGCGGCAAAATGCACCTCGTTCACTTTTGCCCATTTTAACTGATCCTCTTTACCAAAAGAATCGTAAAGCAATTTCAAAAAGCCGGTATAATCCTGCTCTTTTTCGCCAAACTGAGCAATCTCACCCACCTCGGCTTTTTCCGCCTTCAGCGGAGTCAACTGCGGGATTTTTGCCAACCGAGGATGCGGTTCTTTGGGCTTTTCTTCCTCTTTTTCTTCTTCTTTTTCTTCCTCTTGCGGCTCTTCCTCCGGCTCTTCTTGCGGTTCTTTTTGCGGTTGTTCCTCTTCCTCGGCCTCTTGATCCTCTTCAGCGGGATCTTTGGAGGTAGAGATCTCCACTTTAGGTTCTTCTTTCAAAAGGTCCGATGCCGCCGGCAGGCGATCTTCCGAAACCTCCAACACTTCCAGCACCCGATACTCTTCGTTGAGCAGTGCCGCGCCGCCGGGAGCAGAAACCCAGACCACCGGTTGATTTTCAATTACCTTGACCACAAGGGTATTGGGCAGTTTGCGGTCGATCTCCACATCCTTGACATAGGGAAATTCCTGCATCTTTTCGATGGTCTTGAACTTATCCAAGCGGAAAAGGTTCTGCCCCACCGAAAGCTCGCCCTGCTCCAATAATTCCTTGGCGGTATAGCGGGTATTTCCCTCGACAATGATCTCTTCCGCATTGAAAAAGACCGTCACCGAAAGGATGCCCAAGGTCAGCATCATCAATATGAAAAGCAAACCGAAAAAGACAAATCGGATCTTCTTTTTACGGCGCTTCTTTTTTTGGTAATAGCGATCCACGCTGTTTGCCATTGTTTTCTTCCTTTCTGTTAAGAATGGAGCAATGCGTAAATTTCTTGATAGATCTCTTCCGATGCCTGCGGCAAGCCCAGCTTCATTGCGCCGCGGGAAAGGGATTCCCGCTTGGCGGGATCTTCTTTCAGATCCAAAATCATTTGGTATAACTTTTCTGCCGAAAGATCGATCTCCTCCAGCAGCAGGGCACCGTCCCGATCGGAAAGGGAGCGGGCATTATAGTATTGATGGTTATGGGTGACATTGGGGGAAGGAATCAGTACCGCGGGTTTCCCGAGCGCGGTGATCTCTCCCAAAGTGATCGCCCCTGCGCGGCTGATGACCGCATCGGCGGCCGCCAAATGCAGTGCCATATCATAGAGATAGGGGCGAACCTTGATGCGCCCTTCTTCTTCCACATTATAGCCTTTATCCAGCAAGGCCTTAGGCATCCAAGCCCAAGCCCGCTCGCCGGTGGCGTGGGTATGATAAAAATCACCCTTTTTGGCATTTTCGGCAATGAAGTCCACCATCGCTTCATTGATCTTTTGCGCGCCCAAGCTCCCTGCAAAGGAAAGCAGATAGAAGGCATCGTCGGGGATGCCCAATGCTTTGCGGGCATCTTCCCGCTTGGTATTTAAGACTTCGGTACGCAGCGGGTTGCCCGAAAGGATCATCTTTTTGACCTTGCCGAAATATTGCTCGCTGCCGGGGAAGCTGATAAAGACAATGTCCGCCTTTCTTGCCAGCATCTTGCTGGTGACGCCGGGGTAGGCATTTTGCTCATGGATGCAGGTGGGAATCCCCATATTCTGCGCCGCCGCAACCACCGGGCCCGAAACGTATCCGCCCGTACCGATCACCAGATCGGGGCGGAATTCTTTAATGATCTTGCGGCAATCGCTTTTGGCCTTCAAATAAAGCCAAACGGTTTTTAAATTATCGGGGGAAAGGGAGCGGCGAAATCCTTGAATACGTATGGCTTTGAAATCAAAGCCCGCCTTTTGCACCAAGGTCTCTTCGATCTTGCCGCGGTTGCCCACAAATAAGATCTGCGCGTCCTTATTCTTTTCCCGAATGACCGATGCAATGGCGATGGCGGGATTGCAATGCCCCGCGGTACCGCCGCCTGCCAATAAAACTCTCATTCTTTCATTCCCTCCAATCTGGAATAGCGGGAGACCGCCAACACAATGCCCATCTCCACCAACAAAATGACCAGCGCCGTTCCGCCGTAGCTGAAGAACGGCAAACTGATACCTGTGGGCGGGATGGAATTGGTGACCACGCCGATGTTCAAAATCGTTTGAATCGCCACCCGCGAGACAATGCCGATGACCATCAGCGAGCCGAATTTATCCTTGGCATGATAGGCAATGACAAAGCCACGCCAGATCAAAAGTACGAACAAAATGATGACCATCAATGCCCCGATAAAGCCCAGCTCCTCGCAGACGATGGAGAAGATATAGTCGTTTTGCGGCTCGGGGATATAGAGATATTTTTGCCGCGATTGCCCCAAACCGAGGCCCAGCAGACCGCCGCTGCCAATGGCATACAGGGATTGCATCGTCTGGAAACCTGCGCCGGTGGGATCGGCTTCGGGGTTCATCATCGTTTCAATACGGGTGCGCGCGTAAGGAATCAGCCAGGCAAAGCCTGCCAGCGCAGCAATGCCCGCGCCGCCGATGCTGAAGAAATACTTGAGGTTGACGCCGCCGACAAACATCATCACAGCACCCACCGCAAAGATCAAAATTGCACCGGAGATATGGGTCTCGATTGCCACCAGAAAGCAGACCAAGAACAATGCTGCCGCCGGATAGATCATTCCCACCTTAAATTCTTTCATTCGTTTATAATTGGCCGCCATATAGGAGGCAAACAACATAATGATCGCCAATTTTGCCAATTCGCTGGGCTGGAAGGTCAGACCGCCAAATCCCAGCCAACGCCGCGCACCGCCGCCCACAATACCGATCCCCGGGATCAGCACCAAGATCAGCAGTAACACCGAAATGCCGAAATAGGCGGGAATGAACCGACGGAAAACGCTATAGTCAAAGCGTGTGATAAACAGCATCAACGCTACACCGATGATGGCGAAGATCAACTGACGCTTGATATAGTGGTAGCTATCGCCTTCTTTATGGAGCGCGCTGACATAGCTGGCGGATGCCACCATCACCAGCCCGAAGCCCAACAGGCAAAAGACCAAGATCAGAAAGACCGGATCGATGCCGCCGGCTTCCCCTTTTTTAGCAAACCATTGGATCTTCTTTTTGGTTTTTTTATTGGTTGCCAAAGGGCTCACCTCCATTAAAAATTAAATGGTAATTCCGTAGTAGAC
>JAZSBU010000097.1:0-2192 GCA_045602565.1 Eubacteriales bacterium
TATCAGCTGGGGATGGTGACCAAAGCCATCTTTGATGCCAAAGAGGCGGGAGCACTGCCCATTATCTATTTCCACGGCGGCAATGAGATCAATCCCTTGCCCTCTCCGCGAAAGAAGGAACTTTATCGTCACTTTATCGATTTGGGTGCGGCGGCGGTTATCGCAATGCACACCCATTGCCCGCAGGGGAATGAATATTATCAGGGCAGTCCGATCATCTACAGTATGGGTAATTTCTATTTCCCGAATCGGGCTGCAAAAGACCGCCTCAAGGCATCATGGAACGTTGGTTTTATGACCTTACTGGAGATCTCGGCGCAGGGTTGCAAGTTTGAACTGCTTCCCTATTCCTTTGATGAGGATTATCATACCCCATTGCAAGGGGAGAAAAAACAAGCCTTTTTGGATTATATCGAGGAGATTTCCGCGCCCATTGCCGACGATGCATTGCTGCAGCAATATTTCGATGGCTGGTCGATGATGATGGGCCCCAAATACTTAGGGTATCTGAGTAGTTCCCTGGATTTAGAGCCGGGGCAGTTGGCGCGGCTGAAGAACAGCTTTTCCTGCGAGGCGCATAACGAATTGCTCTATAATTACATTAAGATCCATTTTGAAGGTCGGCAGGAGCAGGCGAAGGAGAAAATTCCTCAAATCGAACAATGGCAAAATAGAATAATTTAACAAAAGACGGTGCTCAGCACCGTCTTTTTTTCATACCTTATTTATATATGAAAGGAGAGATGGAAATGCCTGAAGTATATTTATCACCCTCGCCCCGCCACTTCAATCGGGGCTACGGGACCTACGGAACGGAAGAGGAGCGGATGAATCTGATCGCCGATGTGGTGGAGCTGGAATTGGTGCGCAACGGCTTGCAGACCGAGCGCAATAACCCTGCCTATGATCTGCCCACCATCGTTTCGGATGCCAATGCCCAAAATTCCGACGTCTATGTGGCGATCCGCTCGGTGGATTGCGACTACGGTGTGCAGGGGGTGCGGGTCTTCTATTACCGCCCCAATACCAATGGCCAGCGGCTGGCAGAAGAAATCTATGATTTTTTGGCGTTGCTGACCCCATCGGAGGATCGGGGCGTTCTGGAGGGGCAGAGTGCCTATGGGGGACTCGGGTATTATGAACTGCGCCGCACCCGAATGCCATCGGTCATCGTGGAGGTGGGCTGCCATAATAACCCGCAGAATGCCGATTATATTATAAGGAATGTTTATCAGATCGGGGTGGCGATCGCCGAGGGGATCGTTTCCTATTTTGGTTTGCCCTTTACCCCCGATACCGAAGAAGAACAACAACGGCTGGAAAATGAATATAACAATGTATATTTTGAATAATATTCAAGGCGAAATGGACAAAAACAGGTGAATAAAAGTGATGTATATTCATTTTTGTGCAGGATTCATAGGAAAATAGTTTAAAATTTGTTGCATTTTATGCGAAAAATTTGCATATTGTTCTTGACAACGCGAATATTATGCACTATAATGGTCATACACTCAAAAAAACAAATTTTTAGAAAAGAGGAAAATACAATGAAAAAGATTTTATGTTTGGTTCTGGCTTTGATGCTGACCGTATGCTGCCTGGCATCCTGCGGCGCGAAGGACGATACCAAGTTGGTAATGGCTACCAACGCCGAGTTCCCTCCTTATGAGTATATGGAAGACGGCAAGATCGTCGGTATTGATGCAGAGATCGCTGCTGCCATTGCTGAAAAGTTGGGCAAAGAGTTGGTGATCGAGAATGTTGATTTCGATTCCATCATCATTGGTGTTCAGGAAGGTAAGTATGATTTTGCTATGGCCGGTCTGACCGTTACCGAAGACCGTAAAGAGCAGGTAGATTTCACCGAGACTTATGCAACCGGTAAGCAGGTCATCATTGTTAAGAACGATTCCAAGATCACCAAGGCAGACGATCTGTTTGCCGAGGGCGCAAATCATAAGATCGGCGTTCAGTTGGCTACCACCGGTGACCTCTACTGCACTTGGGATATCGAAGATGAGAACTTGGGTAAGGTTGAGCGTTACAACAAGGGTGCCGATGCCATCATGGCTCTGCAGTCCGGCAAAGTCGATTGCGTTGTTATCGATAACGAGCCCGCCAAGGTTTTCGTTGCTCAGAACGAAGGTCTGAAGATTCTGGAGACCGAGTACATTATCGAAGATTATGCT